>JBDSPX010000291.1:0-7009 GCA_039930065.1 Dokdonella sp. | reverse complement strand
TCCCTCTTGCACGCCATCAGGCGGGACGAACCACCGAGAGCACCGCAGCAACAACACTGGCGACCGGAATACCTGTGGTATCGATCGTCAGAGCATCCTCTGCAGGTCGAAGCGGAGCCACCGTGCGGGCGGCATCGCGCTCGTCGCGCGCTTGAATCTCGCGCAAAAGGGCAGCAAGGGTAACATTCAACCCCTTATCCTTCAACTGCTTATAGCGTCTTTTCGCCCGTTCCTCGGCGCTGGCCGTGAGGAAGACCTTGTACGCGGCATCGGCAAAAATGACCGTACCCATATCGCGCCCGTCTGCAACCAGACCTGGCGCCTTGCGAAAGCCGCGTTGCATCTCGAATAGTGCCTGGCGAACGCCCGGAAACACAGCAATCGCCGAGGCTGCAGCGCCCGCGGTTTCAGTGCGCAATTCGTCGGTGGCATCATGGCTGTTGACCATGACCCGGGTTTCGCTACCGTCCTTCGGATCTCGAAAGCGGATCTTCGTTGTCTCCGCGCAGCGCGTGACCGCCTCGGCGTCGGACAGGTCAAGGCCCGCAGCGCCCGCGGCATAGCCGACCGCGCGATACAGCGCACCCGAATCAAGCAGATGCCAGCCCAGTTGGTCGGCAACGAGTTGACTGATCGTGCCCTTGCCGGAGCCGGAGGGACCATCAATGGTTAGTACGGGGGGAGTTTTCACGGTCATGCTGGCATTCGGCGCGGAAGCAAGGCGTGATTGTAACGGTGCTCTGCCGCTCTGCGTTCATCAACGCGACGATACGTACAATTTTCAAACCGCTTCGTGACTAGCCCGCTTCAGGGAAAAGCAGCATCGCCAGCCAAGGCAGCGAAACCCGACTGCATGTCTGCTCTTGTGGGTCGGCGCTATGCGCTGACGCTTTTCTTCATCCTCAGAAGCATTCACCCGCAAGCGGGTAAGCGGGCTACTCCGGAAACGATTCAATGGCGAATCCGCAGCCATTGGCGAGTTCGATGAATCCCGGAAACGAGGTAGCGACGTTCGCGCAATCCTCGATCATCACCCTACCCTCACAAATCAGGCCAGCCACGGCGAACGCCATTGCGATGCGATGATCGCCGGCGCTTTCGACACGACCGGCTTTCATCAAGCCGCCGACAATATCCGCACCATCGGGCCGCTCGATGACTTCGATGCCGAGCGCTGCCAATCCACGCGCCATCATCGCAAGACGATCGGATTCCTTGACCCGCAACTCGGCCGCGCCGCTGATTCGAGTTGTGCCCTTTGCCGCCGCCGCAGCGACAAACAAAATCGGAAATTCGTCGATCATGTCGGGGACCAGGGTTTCGGGCACCTCGATTCCATGCAGCGGCGCATAGCGCACCTGCAGATCGGCCAGCCATTCTCCACCGCGCTCGACGCGATTGAGCTCGGTGATGTCGGCGCCCATCAGGCGCAACGCCGCCAGCAAGCCGGTACGTCGCGGATTAATGCCCACCGAGCGCAGCAGCAACGAAGAACCCGGGGTGATCGTTGCCGCGACAATGAAAAATGCTGCTGAAGAGAAATCCGCCGGAACGACGACAGGAGTCGCCTTCAAACGATGGCCGCCAGTCAGGCGCGCCCAACCTGAATCGAACTCGATTGGCCAGCAAAACGCGGCAAGCATGCGCTCGGTGTAATCACGAGTGGGGTGCACTTCGTGTATCTCGGTCGTGCCTTGCGCATAGAGCCCGGCAAGCAAGATCGCTGATTTCACCTGCGCGCTGGCGATGGCGGGTGTGATCGACATCCCATCAAGCTTTTGCCCGCCGGCAATGCGTAGCGGCGGCAGAGCGCCATCGTTGGAATCGATGTGTGCGCCCATCGATTGCAGAGGCTCGATTACACGTCGCATCGGCCGATGCGACAAAGAAGCATCACCGCGCAATTCGGAATCGAAGGTTTGTCCGGCCAGCAATCCAGCGAGCAGACGCATGCCGGTTCCGGCATTGCCGCAATCAATCGGTGCATCGGGCGCTTTCAAGCCATGCAGACCCACGCCATGGACGATGCGCACGGAGTTGGATGGTGTCTCGATCTTCACGCCCATCTGCGCAAACGCGGCCGCCGTGGCGCGAGTGTCTTCGCCTTCGAGAAATCCTTCAATGTGCGAAACGCCATCGGCCAGTGCAGCAAACATGATCGCGCGATGCGAGATCGATTTATCGCCCGGAACCAGCAGTTCACCCCGCAGTGAACCACTCCGATGACTTGTCCAATTCAACGGCACGCTCATGGCAACATCGCGAGCAAACGCTCGTTTTCGGCGCGCGTGCCCAGACTGATGCGCACGGTATGGCCGAGCCCATAGCCACCCATCGGCCGCACGATCACGCCTCGGTCAAATAGATGCTTTTCAAGCTCACCCGCATCACGACCCAGATCGACAAGGATGAAATTCGTCTGCGAGGGAAGCACCCGATAGCCCCGTGAAACGAACGCATCACTCAACCACCGCCGCTCGCTGCGCGTCCACGCGCAGACTTGTTCCAGATGAGCGTCATCGGCGATTGCGGCCAGTGCCGCCGATTGAGCGAGTCCATTGACGTTGAACGATTCGCGCAATCGCTCGAGGACATCCACAACGCTGGCATCGGCAAGCAGGTAGCCGATACGCAAACCAGCCAGCGCATAGGCCTTGGAAAACGTGCGGGTAACGACCAGGTTCGGATATTGATCGAGAAGCCGTGCAGCGCTGGTCAATCCGTCCGCGTCGACAAATTCCTGATAGGCCTCGTCGACGACGACCAAGGTGGATTGAGGTACCCGCGCGAGGAAGCGTTCGAGGTCTGCGTCAGCGAACCAGGTACCCGTTGGATTGTTCGGGTTGGCCAGATAGATAAGCCGCGTTTCTTCCCTCACTGCATTCGCCAGTGCGTCGAGATCGTGGCCATAAGGCGCCGTCCGATGATCTGACGGCAAGGCTTTTACACGAATCGGCACCGCGCCGACAGCAGCCGTTGCAATCGGAAACACGGCGAAGCCAAATTCCGAGAACACCACCGATGTCGTGGGATCTGCAAAACACTGGGCCAACAGCATAAGCAACTCATGCGAACCGTTGCCGAGTGCAATGCGAGCCATCTCAATCTTGAAGCGCATTGCGAGTACGCGCTTGAGCGCCCCACCCTGAGGATCGGGGTAGCGAAAAACTTCGCCCAGCGCATCACGAATCGCCTTCAGCGCAAGCGGGCTTGGCCCAAGCACGGTTTCATTGGAACCGAGTTCGGCCAGTTGCTCGCCGAAACGCGCACGCAAATTCGGCAGATCGTGACCTGGATCATAGGCACGCAACACGCGCGTGGTCGGATTGGCCAAACGCGATGCGTCAAAACTCATGGAACCGCGACCGGATAGGAACCAAGGATCTTGATCTGGGCCGCGTAGGCATCGAGTTCTGCCAATGCTTTTTGCATCGGCTCGTCTTCGACATGACCGGCCAGATCGATGAAGAATGCGTACTCCCATTTAGCCTGGTGGGAGGGACGCGATTCGATGCGATTCATCGTGATGCCATGCTTGGCGAACGGACTCAGCACATTGAACAAGGCACCCGGCTGGTCCTTGATGAAGACCAGTACCGAGGTGCGATCGTGTCCGGATGGTGGAAAGATCTGTCGACCGAGTACGAGGAAACGCGTTGTGTTGTCGGCGTGATCCTCAATCGGACGCGTGATGACTTTCTTCAGCCCATAGACGAGGCCTGCCGATTCGCCGGCAATCGCCGCCGCATCATCGGCATTGCGTGCGCGTCGCGCGCCCTCGGCGTTGCTCGAAACCGGCAGTTTCTCGACGTTCGGCAAATTGCCGCGTAGCCAGGACTGGGTCTGCGCGAACGATTGCGGATGCGAATAGATGCGCTCGATATCTTCGATGCGTCCACTGCGCGAAAGCAGGTATTGGTGAACGCGCAGCTCGGCTTCACCACAGATCTTGATGTTCGAGGTCAGGAACATGTCCAGCGTAATCTGGATTGTGCCCTGCCCCGAATTCTCGACAGGAACGACGCCGAAATCGGCATTCCCGTTTTCGACCTCCTGAAACACTTCCTCGATACTGGCCATCGGTTGGCCATGTGCCGAACGGCCGAAATGCTTGAGCACGGCTTGCTGACTGAAGGTTCCTTCCGGGCCGAGATAACCTATTTTCAACGGCTCTTGTTGCGCCAGGCATGCCGACATCACTTCACGGAATACATGTACCAGGACTTCGTCACTGAGCGGCCCTTCGTTGCGATCGACGACCATGCGCAACACCTGCGCTTCGCGTTCCGGACGGTAATAATCGACGGCAGCGGCGAGCGGTCCTTTGGCCAGGCCAACCTGATGTGCCCATCGCGCACGTTCGGCGATGAGGTTCTGGATTGACCGATCGATGCCATCGATGCGGGAACGCACCTCGGCAAGATCCATCGGCGTTGTTTGCTCGGCTTCATCGTTCATTGCTGCGTATCCCGTTGTTGGCCATCCCGCAAGCTGGCCATGATCGCGTCACCACCAATGCCAATCGCTCGGACATCAGCCGTGACGCCGCGCAAAATCGCGCATGAAATCGACAAGCACTTCGACCGCCGACATGGAAACCGCGTTGTAGATCGAGGCGCGCATACCGCCGAGCAACTTGTGTCCCTTGAGGCCGAGCAGATTGTTTGCGTCCGCCTCTTCGAGGAACAACGGATTCAACTCGTCCCTTGGAAGGAAAAACGGGACGTTCATCCACGAGCGCGCATTTGCACTGACAGGATTCGTATAGAAACCCGAGTTGTCGATTGCCGAATAAATCAGCTCGGCCTTGATCCGATTACGCTCGCCCATCGCGGCCAGACCGCCCTGAGCCTTGAGCCACTTGAAGACCAGCGAGGATAGATACCAGCCATACGTATTCGGCGTATTTAACAACGAGTGATTGGCCGCATGCTCGGCGTAGTTGAAGATTTTCGCGATCGTATTCGGGCAGCGCTCAAGCAGATCATCGCGAATGATCAAAATGACCAAGCCGGAAGCGCCGATGTTTTTCTGTGCGCCGGCATAGATCATCCCGAATCGTGAAACATCGAGCGGGCGCGAGAGGATGTCGGAGGACATGTCGGCGATCAGTGGAACCCCGCCGACGTCTGGCACATCCTGGAACTCGACGCCATGGATGGTCTCGTTTGGCGTGTAGTGCAGGTAGGCTGCGGTCGGATCCAGATTCCACTCGCCTCGTGGCGGAATCCTTGTGTAGTGTGAATCGAGCGAACTCGCACTGACCCGCGCTTGCACATACGGCTTCGCTTCACGCACCGCTTTTTCACCCCAGGCGCCGGTGACAACATAGTCGGCAGCCTGATCGGGTCTTGCGAAATTCATCGGGATCTGGGCGAAATGCTGGGTCGCGCCGCCTTGCAAAAAGAGCACGCGATAATTCGTCGGTATACCCATCAGCTCGCGCAGATCCTGCTCGGACTCCTCTGCGAGCGCCATGAAGTCGCGACCGCGATGACTGATCTCCATGACCGAAGCACGCGCGCCGCCCCATTCGAGCATCTCCTCGCGAGCCTGGATCAGAACTTCGTCCGGTAGCGCGGCCGGGCCGGCACTGAAATTGTAGGCACGTGTCACAGGATGCTCCGGCGGAAGGTACGGTTGGGCTTGCACGAGTGCTTGGCGCTTGCCCGTACTGAACGGCAACGATATGTCGCAATGCAGCATGTTCGCAAGCGCCTTCTGAAAGGATCGTGCACCTGATACGGTCTCAAGGATGAGCGCAACCTGCGCAACGGCCGCTACGGTCCAATTCCATATCTGACGGGAATCCGCCTCATGGCCGGTCAACTCACTCCACCGATCAAATCGTCCGAGATCACTCCCGAATCGATCTATCTCCGTCGAAGGGATCTGCTCAAGGGACTCGCCTTCATGCCTGCACTGCTTGCCGGATGCAGCGATGTTGTCGAAGCACCGACTGCGTCAGCTCCGGTTGAAGAGCTGCCTGGCCCACCGATGGTCTACACACGCAATGCCGCCTTCAGCAGCAAGGAGCCGTTGACCAGCAGCAAGGATGCAACGCACTACAACAACTATTACGAGTTCGGAACGGACAAGGCTGATCCGGCGCAGAACTCGTCGCGCTTCGAAGCGAAGCCATGGAGCGTGACGATCTCCGGCAAAGCTGGAAAGACCGGCGAATTCACGCTTGAAGACATCCTCAAAGGCCATGCGCTGGAAGAGCGCATCTATCGTCTGCGCTGTGTAGAAGCGTGGTCGATGGTTATTCCGTGGATCGGCATTCCATTGGCCTCGGTGCTCAAGCGATTCGAGCCCGCGTCTGATGCACGCTTCGTAGCCTTCAAAACCGTCGCACGTCGCGAACAGATGCCCGGATTGAGTTACCCAGTGCTCGATTGGCCTTATCGAGAAGGTTTGCGCATCGATGAGGCCATGCATCCACTGACCATGCTGGCAGTCGGCATTTATGGCCATGAACTACCCGCTCAGAATGGCGCGCCGCTGCGCCTCGTTGTGCCGTGGAAATATGGCTACAAGAGCATCAAGTCGATCGTAGGGATCGAATTTACCGATCAGCAGCCGATGACATCGTGGAACCAGTCTGCTCCGGATGAGTATGGTTTTTACTCGAACGTCAATCCTGCGGTCAGCCATCCACGTTGGAGCCAGGGAAGCGAACGGCGCATTGCCGGGGATGGTTTCAACCTGCTTGGCAATCGCCTGCAGACTCTGCCGTTCAACGGCTACGCGGATCAGGTCGCCTCCCTCTACACTGGCATGGATCTGACCCGGGACCATTGATGCTGAAGCGATTCGACAACATAGCGGCGATCAAGCCGCTGGTATTTGCATTGGCTCTGGTTCCACTCGCGCTACTGATATGGAAAACATCGCAGAACGCGCTAGGTCCTGATCCGGTGGCCCGCCTGGAGCACAACACCGGAATCTGGGCCCTGCGTTTCCTGCTGGCGACACTTGCGATCACGCCTCTGCGAAAAATGACCGG
>JBDSPX010000290.1:0-8146 GCA_039930065.1 Dokdonella sp. | reverse complement strand
ACCAATCCACCACAAGCCGGTGCATCGCAAGAAACCGAAGTCACCGCGCGCAAACGCGACCATCCCGGCCGTGCAGGCCGCGATCCCCATGCCTTCGAAGGCGGCCGACACTTCCGATACCCCGACCGTAGCTCCCATCACCGAGCCCGAGTCGTCCGACGCGCCTCACGACACGGCGGAGCCACCTGAGCAACCGTTCGGACCGCAAGCGGGCGTGCGCCCGGATGAAAACGCCCGCGCAAACGCGGCATTGGCCGCCAAGCTCGGCAGCAACCGCGGACGCAGCAACACTGCGGCCCCCGTCGGAATCAACATGGGAGTCGATGGCTTCCAGGTGTATTACGATCTGGCCGACGAAAACCGTCTGCGCACTTGGCGCAAGCAAGGCATCACCGAACTCTTTCTTCCGATGCCCGGCACGTATCGAATCATGGTCTGCCCGCTGGAGGTGGCGCTGCGGCGTGGCTCCGGCGAATGTCGCATGGTCGAAATGGATTCACCGGAACTCAAGTCGATCGGCGACGCACGCGAAGTCATCGATATACAGCGGGTGTACCACCTGGGCGACGAGGTCTGGAGCGGACCGGGCGCATATCGCTAAACCACACGTTCGACGCCGCGCAAAGCTACAACCGGCAACATGCAACACGAAAACGGGGCCATTCACCATTTGGTTCAAGCGATGTGCGCAGCAACCGGGAAACCCATTTTTTGTCTATCGGTCGAGTTCGCATGCGAAACAATGCCATCGGCGCGTGACAATCGGGACAGCCAATAATCGTGACAATCAAAAAACGATGGGGTCATTTCTAGCAATGTTGCATCCCGGCCGTGGCAAACAACAGCAACCGAGCCAGCCATAACCTTGAGTCGAAGTCGCAGGCGAAGCATAGTTGTCTGCACAGCCAAAGCTTTTCACGGCCATGCGTGCGCCCACATGACCGACGCAATCCGAGCGCGGCTCGGATCGCGCTGGACGATGATGTCCTCACCCGGCCGCCGCTGCCTGGGAGCCTGCTTTTTATCGGAATATTGCCCAACTTGCAATTGATACTCGAATACTTGTTCCAGATCGCCGTACTTCGCACCCTTGTTGTCGTACCGGGCATCGACGGTAATTTTGTGCGGCCCCGGCGTCAGCGGCTCGAGCATCAGCCAGTATCCATCGCTGGCTGCGGGGTAATAGTCTTTCGGCTGATCGCCCTTGCGTTCGAGGTAAGAGGCGTTGGGATAGGCGTCGAAGCACGAGGGAGTGCGTTGGCGGTGATGGGCGATGTTGCGGACTCGGATGCCGTCAATCCGGACATCGGCCCGATCGAGGTGGTCGTTATTTTCCGCTGCGTTGGCGACGGCCTGCGCGCAACTGGCAGGGGTATCGGGGGTGTTCATGCCGAGCATCGTGATGACCGGGAAAAACAGGTACTTTCCGACAGGCATCGTGCAATGGCGGACGACGTCGTCGGTGCCGTCGGTGCCGGCCAGAAACCAAACCTCGCCCGACTGGTGGAGACCGCATAGCGCACCGGTTGGATCCTGGTATGGACGCACACCGGGGCGCGAGCGATTCGCCCACTGCCACCAGCTCACGGCATAGTCCGCCTGCGAGACTCCCGCAACGGTAGCTGTGGGCGACAGCACCAGGGGTGCGGCGACGGGGTTCACTGAAAAGACTGCCAATCCAATGGTGGCGACCAGTGCGAAACAGCGAATCATGGTTTGGCACTGCCAGTGTGTAGGTTGCGCTCGATCCGCTCCAATTCGTTCTGTACCTCGGGGCGGACCTCAAGGAGGCGCTGGTCGGTGGTGCGAGCTGTCATCGACAGAAACTTCTGCATCGGCGCGACCACGTTCGCCAGCTCGGACTGCGACACACCGCCGACACTGAGCACGTGATAGCGCTGATACCAAGCCCATGGATCGTCCGGATATTCGCGCAGGTGCTGGTCGCTGTACTGCCGTGCCTTGGCGATCTGGCCAGAGTTCAACAGGACAGTCGTCAAGTCGTACAGCGTCTGCGTGTCGATAGTCGACTGCAGGTATTCCTTTTCGGCCTCGACGTTGCGATCGAGCACTTCGTAGCTTTTGCCCAACAGGTAGTGAATTGCGGCGTTGTCGGGGTCATCCTTGGACGCGCGCGTGAGGCTGGGCAACGCCCACTCGGCATCATGCGCATACCACAACAAGCGGTTGCCGCGCTTCCAGTTGCTCCACGTCGAGCCAACCTGGAAGCGGCTTTCCGCAACGAGGTGAAGCAGCTGTTTCCACGGCGGCGTCGACTCGACGTGGCCTTCGGCGGTGGCGAGTGGCTGGTAGATATCCGGATTGGTCGACAGTGGCACGATGGCCTCGAGGCCTGCGGCCAAGTCGGGCCAGCGTTTGGCGCGATATAGCGTGTCGCCCATGTCAAGCACAGGCATCACTGTATCGAGTGCAAGGATGGGGCGGCGTGCAAGGAACGGTTTCAACTCGGCACCGAGTGCGAACATCTGCTCGTAACTTCCGCCCCAACGCGGCTCAAGCGCCATCATCCGGTAGTGGGCTATCGACCGGCATGCCGGGTCGATTTCCTTCATTTTGATGATCGATTGGGCGACTAATTTCGGGCGCGATCCGAGCATGCCCAGGTTGAGCATGCCCGAATAGGCCTGCACTAGTCGAGGCTCGTTCTTTAGGGCGGACTGATACAAATCCACCGCCTTATCGACGAACTCGTTCATCCGCTGGAAGTTTTCCTCAGGTACCTCGTTCGCGAATTTTCCGCCGCGCGATGTCCGTGCCATCTCGCGGAAGTACTCGGCACGGGCGACCATTGCGAACGCGCTTTGGGGCGCTTTCTCCAACCAAACCTTGCTCTGCTTGCCTGACTCGTAGGATGCGTCGAAGGCTTCGTAGTCCTGATGAATCAGCTCGGGAAAGCCGCCGTCCAGGAAATGCTTGGCGAGGTCGGCGGCGTAAAGTGCATCGAGCTCCGCCAAGTGCCCGGCGTCCAGCAATCCCTGGATTTGCGCCCGGGTGATGTGTGGCCCATAGACCTGCTGGCAGGTCTGCTGGACCAAACCTTTTGGCCACTGATTGCCGGGGAAGTCGGGAAAGGCCATACAGCGCGCGTACGGGTCGACAATTTTATCGGCGGCTTTCGCGGCAGCGAGAAAGTCCCGTATTTCCTTCGGTGCGGCATCGACTGGCGACGCCTCCCGGACTGGCTGGCGGCTTGCCGGCGCGAGCGGCGTGTTATCCGCTGCAAACGCGGACGAGATCGCCAGCACGCCAGCGGCGAAAAGGAAATGCCATCGCGCCGTGGTGCGATTGTTTAGTTCGATCATCATGTTTCCCGGTGCGGCCAACCGCGCACGCTGCGCGCCGATGTCATTCCGAGCGGGACGATTGCACAATGGCGCCGGTGAAGCCAGAGTTACTTCAGGGGACCAGGATCAACAGTCGCCAACACGAACAACCTGGACACCCACTATCAGGACAACCGGGACACCCACTATTTTCCCAAGAGCATTTGCATGCAAACCAAGCATTACGGCGTTTTAGCTTGCCTAACCCAGTTTTTCATTTGCGTCGCCGGAGGCTTTTGGATAGGAAACACCGCCGATTCCAACGGACTCGCGACTGCAATCGGAGCATTCGGCATGCCGTTCATGCTATTCATGAGTTACGCAGCGGCTCAATGGGTCGGCATGACGCTTGGCATTATTCAACTCGCAAAACGGGCCGCACAAGGCAAACCCGGTGAACTGCGAAAAGACGAATCCAGCTCCCACGCAACGATTGCAGGTGACGAAAGGCGCGTCAACGGCTCGGCGGTTGCAGTGGCTATTGCGCTGCTTCTGGCAGGATGTGTACCGCTCGCAATACTGGTGTGGTTTGTTGCCGATGGCGCGAGTTTCTTCAGCACGCTCCTGCGATGCTTGATTATCGCCACGGGAGCCGCGGCGCTGATGCGTCGAGCGCTGCTTGCAGTGCACGATTGAACCGCACGATAGTGGAGCAATCGGGGCACCTACTATTTGCCCTTCGGTCGAGTCCGCGGGCGAAACACGTCACTCTGCGCTCGAATCGCACTTGAGATAATGCTGACATGACTATTGCGCCTTCCGAACTTCCGTTTCCGCCCCTCGAGTTTCGGCGCCAGGTCGGACCTACCGACGTAACATTTTTCGACAATCCGGACGGTTTGCCGATGTTTCCGGAAATTGATCGTCCTGCCACTAGCCTCTATGAGTTTGTCTTCGATTTTGGCTGTGGCTGCGGACGACTCGGTCGAAAGCTCATTCAACAAAAGCCGAGGCCTGCTCGCTATCTTGGGATCGACTTGCAGGCACCGCTCATCAACTGGAGTCAGACCAATCTCGCCCCGTGCGCGGAACGGTTCGAGTTTCGCCACCACGATGTCCACAGCGCATCGCTCAATCCTGGTGCCACTGAGCAAACGCTGCCGTTTCCAATGGAATCGGGGGTCGTATCACTCTTTATCGCCTGGTCGGTTTTCACGCACTTGCTGGCGGCAGATGCAACTTACTATCTTAAAGAACTGAGTCGCGTGCTTGGGCCCGATGGCGTAGCCACAACCACCTGGTTCCTTTTCGACAAGAGCGATTTCCCGATGATGCAGACATTCCAGAATTCTCTGTTCATCAACTCTGACGACCCAACCAATGCAGTGATATTCGATCGCACATGGTTGCTTGAGGAACTCGCGCGTTCTGGTTTGGTCGCTACAAAGATTGTTCCTCCGGCCATTCGCGGCTTTCAATGGATGCTGTACATCGAGAAACAAGACGGCAGCAAATCGGTCGCCGATTTTCCGGAGGATTTGGCACCCCGAGGAATTGCCAGGCCACCGCATGGAGTCGATGCAATCGAAGATGTTCGAATCCTGCCCTGAGAGCGAAATGCTCAGACACCGACAGCGTTTATTTTGCGACACAAAGACATCGGCTCTAACAGGCTATTGAAATTCCACTCAGGCGGCAAGATACGGTGGCGAACAGGCATTAAAATACTCATTTACCGAATGTAAACTGCGATTTTCGGACCGACTTCCCTTGTCTCGCGCTCGCCTGAGCGAATTTCAACAGCCTGTTAAAGGCAAACGACAGGGACAGCGACTATTTTTCGTTCCCATTCGGCCTTCAAACCAATCGCGGTGCTGGGCACGTTTCTTTCCACGGCGGTCTTGAAGAATTGAAAATTGAATGCACTTTTTCGCAGTGCAACAACCGGGATCGTTGGGACAACGCCAACCATCGTGACCAGGTGAACTACATTGTGGTTATATTATTTGCAATGTTGCGATAGCGGTAAGCGAAGCTTCAGTTGCTAGGCGCCGAGCAGATGGATTCCGTCAGGAGTGGAGGACGAATCCGGATTCTGGAGACCCTGTCTTGGTCACCTCTCTTTAAAGCGCGACGACGGCGTGCATCTTGTGGGAGCGATGCGCCCTATATCGATTCACAAGCGACGAATGCCGCCCAATTTGCACGGGCGGCATTCGAAACCTGCTTTGCGATCAGATCAGGGCGATTCAAAATCATCGGCGAAGATGCGATCGTTGCCGAGTTTAGCGGCGGAGAAATCGTAGTTGCTCGCCGACACGTACGAGTAGCCGGCGACGTAGATGCCGTCGCCTTTCGCAACGATGCCGGCTGCGATATCGATCTGACCCGGGAGACCCAAGTCGAATGTGACCACGCCGTTTGTGCCGAAGCTCGTGTCCACTAGACCGCCTGGGGTAAAGCGTCGAACGTCAAGATCGAACACATCGCTGGCCGGTCTCTGGCCGAGGACGACAAACGAGCCATCGGACTGACGTGTGATTTGGCTGAAGTCGAGATTACCCGAGGCCGGGGTGATGCTGGTGAATCCACTGCTGCTTCCGAACGTGTTCGCCAACACGCCTTCCTTGATCTTGACGATCATCCCGCTGTTGACATTATTCGAAAGCTCGACGAAGCCACTCGCGACGACGTCGTCTTCGAGCGAATTCGGGGAATCGACTAGCACCATGCCCTCGATCGAGGTGTCGCGGAAGTTGCTGTTGTCGCGCTGGAACGAGTATTCCTTTGTCTGGGTGAGAGCGTCCTGAGTGCCATCTGCGTTCAGGCGAACCACCAATGCACTGATATCAGTGCTGCCCACAAGAGTGGTCGTGCCGACACCGACGATTTTGCCGTTGCTGGCGATGCCAACAGATCGTATCGCGTGATTGGTGAAGGCATTGTTGTTACGGATGATCGAGACGTTGGAGCCGAGAATGTTGCCGAAATTCAAATCCGGCTGCCCGTTGGCCTCGAATCGCGCGAACGCGGCGTAACGGTCAGTAGGTGAGTTGATTCCGGTGGTTCCAGCGAGAACGAATTTGCCATCGGGTTGAATTGCGATATCCCGGGCAATGTCCTGAGTGCCCGGCAGGAACACGGTGCGGACGCAAGGGGAGTTGGTAGGCGCCGCAAAGTTCACGACCACGCCGGTAATGGCGCTGAAACGACAGACGATGAAGTCGTAGTCGGACCCATTGACGACCTTGTAGCCAGCCACGAGCAGGCGATTATCCGACGTCAACGCAACGCTGGTCGCAGTGACGTCAGCTTCTAACGAGATGTTCTTGCCGTCGCCACTGAACGTGAGGTCAGGAGCACCGTTCACATCGAGCTTGGCTACACCGAAATGATTCTTGCCGTCGCTGCCGTTGACCGTTCCTGCGATATACATGGAACCGTCCGGTCCGACCACGGTATCGGCCGCAACGTCGGTTTTACCCCCGCCAAGATCGAACGGCACGATAATCTTGCCACTACCGATAAAGCCCCAGCCCGAGTAGAACCCGCCGTCCGCCGCTTGCGCCATCGTCGGCAAAGCCATTGCGACGCCCAAGGTCAATGCCATTTTGATCCATTGCTTGCTACACACAGTCGTACTCCCGTCGAAAAAAGTTGGTGACGGGGATACATACGGCGTAAGTCATGCCCAGAGATCATCAACTCCATGAAATGGGTAAATAATCTGGGAGCGACAGCTGACGACCACCGTTGCGGTCGCCATCGATGCGCACTTGGACGACGTCGCACACAGGCAATTTGAGCGGTTACCAACCTTCTACGAAGACTCCAACGACAACGTCGTGGGCATCCACCATCCCATTGAAATCGTGGGAGTGTTGACGCTTCTGGTGTCGTGACGCTTCATTTTCGTGAAACCTCTGATGAGATTCGAAGTTTCGACATCTTCTATTGGATTTCCTCGGAACTGACGAATCGATCACCGCTCATCCGGAATTTCACGTTTTTGTTGCCCGCTCGGTAGAGGGATCGAGCAAATTCGAGCCGCAGTTGCCACGCCACACTCCAGGAAATTTCGCGGCAGAAATATTCTTGCTGCAATCATTTTCTCAGTTTCTCTATTTGATTTTTCTGGCTCCCAGACTTCTAGTCGAATCCATTGCTGAAAATGCGATCAATGACGGCGCCAAACTCGAACGCGCCGACATCACAACGCAGGCCGATGACGCGCGGCAAGCCGCGTTGGTCGGTCTGCAACGGATTCAGATTCTGATCGATGCAGCCCTGCGCGGTCGTTGCATCTATCGCTTCGCTTCCGGCCAACAACGCATGCGTCAGCGTCGGGCCGCCGTTGTCCTGTAGCGGGCCGACCGAGTTGCCGGCAATGAAGTCCCACCCCGCTCCGCCATTGCCGGCAAACGTGCAGCCAGTGATATTGTCGAACAAGTTGTAGCCGTAGACCTCGAGCAAGCCGTTGCAGTTGTCGGGTATCGGCGCGTCGAGGATCGTATTGCTGGTGAACAACGAATTGACGGCAACGAAACGCGATCCAGTATCATTGTAAACGCCACCACCAACGCCGCCATTTTCATCACGATCATGATCGGCGTCGTTGTTGACTACTGAGGTGCTGTAGATGAAGGCGTCAATGCGGTTGTAGATGCCACCGCCATTGGTATTTGCCACATTTCCACTGAGGGTGCTGTTGCTGACGACGAGTTGTCCGTCATTGTAGATGCCGCCGCCGCTCGAGGTCGCGGTATTGCCGTAGAGCGTGCTGTCGCGGATGTTGACGTTGTTGAACGCCAAGATGCCTCCTCCATTGTTCGCCACGTTCGAACGCAGCGTACTGCCGATGA
>JBDSPX010000289.1:0-2708 GCA_039930065.1 Dokdonella sp. | reverse complement strand
GGCGAGGTGCGGCCGACGCCCGCGGGCACATTCCTGATCGAGCGTGCGCGTCGTCTGCTGTTCGATGCGCGATCGTTGCAGCGTGATGTCGCGCTCTACAGTAATAGTGAACTTGGCGACCTCGCCTTTGGAGTCGGTCCGTTTCCTGCCGCCACCCTGATGCCGCGCGTCCTTGCCGAGCTGCGCCGCAGCCATGCGCAAGTCAACCTTCGCGTCGAGGTGAACAACTGGGACGCAATGCTTGAACGCCTGCACGCCGAGCAGATCGAATTCTTCATCGCCGAAGTTCGCGCGCTCGCGCCGAACAGTACGCACGAGATCCGTTCGCTCGGTCGCCAACGTGGCGGCTTTCATGTTCGCGCGGGACATCCCTTGGCCGGAAAAACCTGCACGTTTGCCACGGCCTGGTCGTATGGGGTTGCCGGCACACGGCTGCCACCCGCGGTGAAGACCGCATTGGCAAACCTGCTTGGACTGACCGCCGGAAGCGAACTCAGCCTGGCGCTCGAATGCGATGACGTTGAATTGCTGCAGAGGGTGGCCCTGTCGAGCGACACGATCCTCGGCATCACCGACGCCGCCGCAAGCGCCGCGGTGGAAGCTGGAACCTTGCTGCCGCTGAAGATCAAACGCATGCCGATCCTGTATTCGGAAATGGGCATCGTCAGCCTGCGCAATCGCAGCCCGTCACCGATGGCAGGTCGAGCGATCGAGTTGATCATCGAGGTCGCGGCGGACGTGAATGGCCGAGCCTGAGCGACATAAAAATCACTCATCCCTGCGAGGCAAGTTGATTCGGCCCGAAAATGATCTCGGTATTTCCACCAGGGCGCGCGTGAGAAATTGAAGGGACGTTCGATCCGCTCCTGATCATGGTGAGTCGAGCCTGTCCGTGAAGCAACTGGCTCGCGGCGAGTTCAGTCATCGATCATGAATTTCTGCACGGACCGTGGTTGATCGGAGCGGAGCCGGGTATCTTCTGGAGCTTCCCATGCTCAAGTCGACCCCGCCATGAAACCGTCTGATCGCGCTATCAAGCAGGCCTGTCGTTTTGTCCTGTCACGTCCATTGCCGGCATCGGCCGCGGCAACGTTCACGCGACTGGCGGCGCATCCGGCGGCCGTCGAGGCCATTGATGAATACGGCGCGGGTGGCGCGGTTGCGCGACTGGAGGAGGTCACTGCCGAGCGACTCGACAAGCCGGCGGGCTTGTTCTTTATCAAGGGCGTTACCGCCCAGCTCTGTGTGCTGCGCGCCTATGCCGAGGCGCGGGATTGCAACAACGTCGTGATCCATCCGCTGAGCCACATGGACATCGATGAAGCCGGTGCCGTCGAGCGCGTGACGGGTTTGCATGCGATCCGTCTGGGGCGCCATGCACCGTTCACCTTGGCCGCTCTGCAAGCGCTTACCGAGCCTCTGGCCGTCGTCGTCGTCGAACTGCCGCTGCGGCGTGCCGGATTTTTGTTGCCGGAGTTAGAAGACTTACGCGCGATCTCGCAATGGTGTCGTGAACAAGCAATCCCTCTGCATTTCGACGGCGCGCGATTGTGGGAAGCCGCGGCTGGCTACGGCGTCGCCGAGGCAGAACTCGCCTCGCTCGCTGACAGCGTCTATGTCTCCTACTACAAGGGACTCGGTGGACTCGGCGGTGCCTTGGTGGCCGGCTCAAGCGCATTTATCGACAGCCTCGTGGTCTGGAAGACACGCTATGGCGGCAACCTGTCTACCGCGTATCCGTACGCCATCGCCGCATTGGATGGCCTTGAGCGGCTGGCACCGCGCCAGCGCGAATTCGTCGATCGCGCGCGGGCACTCGCGGCGGGCTTGGCCGAAATACCCAACCTGATCGTGCAGCCGAATCCTCCGCATACCAATGCGTTTCAAATCTGGCTGCCTGGCACACCGGCGGCCTTGATCGAGAAACATCGGCAGTTTGCCACGACACGAAAGCAGTGGCTGTTTGATGGCTTTAGCGAGTCGCCGCTCACCACTCACGCCCTCGCCGAAGTCCAGCTTGGCCCGAGCAGCGACGACTACACGATCGACGCAGCCATCGATGCGTTGCGAGAGTTCGCACACAACGGTGAAATCTGAACGCAGGTCTCATCGGTTGGTGATGCCCTGAGCAGTCGCCAGCACGCGCGTTGCATGGCACCATCGGCGGATGCGCCGCGGTGTATGCGGCTGAAATCAGGGGGCTGGCCGTTGGATGTACAGAGTCGAACCGCGTGATCGCGTTGCTTGAAGCTTGGTTTCGGCGACGCGACTTGCCAAGGAATCTGGACGGCCGAACGGTTGCACTGGTGACGGCTCTGGTGCTCGCGGTTGCGCCGATCTTCGCTGTCGCCCAACAGATTCGTCTTGAGGCGCAAGGTGTTGTCGTGGCGATCGAGCCTGCCACTGCAGCGGCAGCGCCCGATGCACTTCGTCTGGCTCATCCTGACGCTCCGCTCGGCCGCTACACGCAGCTGCTCGATGAAGTACCGGGTCAGCCACTATCGCTGGCCGATGCGCGTGCTCGCTATGCAAAGGGAGACTTCACGCGATCGGCACTCGAGGTTCCGAATCTCGGCAACCATGCGCCACCGCGCTGGCTGCACCTGAGTATCGACAACGCCCAGGCCGATCGAGCCGAATACCGAATCTATGTCGCCGAAGCGTGGACCGATCGCGTCGATGCGTGGTTGTTGCACAGTGACGAGGTG
>JBDSPX010000288.1:0-7591 GCA_039930065.1 Dokdonella sp. | reverse complement strand
CGATCTGATCGGAGCCGATGGGTTTCAGCAAAAAAGCGTAGCTGCGCAAGCGACTCGGCAACAGGAACTCGACCTTCTGTTCCTGACCGGCCACCAAGGCATCCCAGTGGGTGACGATGAAGCGGTCAAATCCGGCGTCGACGACAAGTCCCTTTATCGACTCGACCGTTGCGCTTTGCTCGGGTTGCTCACTGTTGCGGCGGGCAAAGACTTCATGCTTGCCAGCGGCAGTCAGGCGCATGCCTTCCCGGTAGCCGTAGCGATGATCATCCAGTTCAAACAGCGGCGCCTGTGGAGTGCCGGCATCGTTGACTTGCTTGCGCGCGAAGGCCTTGCCGTCCGGACAGGTGAACAGAATCAGTCGTTTGGTCTCACCGGCATCGTCCATGCTCCAATGCGATTCGGTATACAGCGCCTCGCCCTTTGTGTCATACGCGGTGCCCGAATAGTGTTCGATCGGCGCAGCTGCGCTGGCCGTCGACGCCAGCATGGCGATCTGCGCGACGCAGAAAAGCAGCGTTCGGTGAGTTCGCGGCGAAAGTTGGATTGCGCTTGGCTTCGACATGGTCCCCTGCGTCAGGTACTGGAAGTACTGGCATATACGAATGTTGTTTCGGAATGGATGCAGTCCCTGCCAATGTCGAGCTTACCCGCGCTACGTTGTTTTCCCCAACCAAGGCACGAAAAGACTCTGGCGCGCGTTTCGCGGCGGAATTTCGCCCGACTGTCGAGTTAGCTCGATAGCCGAGCACCGAATAGTGGCTCGACAGCGCAAGCAATCAGCGCAGCAGGAAATCCTGGCACTGGAAACGACCGGCGCGCGTACTCGACACACCGGGCTCCAGCAAGATGGGTGAGCTGAACAGCGGACTGGTGTGGCAAAGAGTGTGGAACTCGCCATTTTCGCCGCATGCATCGACTGAAACTGGGAGGTCTGCAAGGAATCTGTCATCGAACGCGCGACCGCAAAAATCGCCAGCCAGCTGTTCGAGATCGACCGTCGTGACGACGGCTTGGTGGCCACGCGCGAGAAATTCCGTCGCAAGTTCGCGAGTTGGATTGTTCCAGAGTGGAAAAACGGCTTTCCAGCCGAGTCGGCCGAGCGACCCTTCGCGCCACTTGCGGATGTCAGCGAGGAAAAGATCACCGAACCCGACGTAGCTCAAATCGGGGACCTGTGCACGGGCTCGATTGAGGCAAGAGGCGAGTGCGGTTTCGTACATTTCGTTCGGCGCCGGCCAGTCAATGGCCATCTCGAACAGCGGCAGCTCGAGTGCGGCGGCCTGCGCGCGCAACACATCAGCGCGTACATCGTGCATGGCCACGCGGTCGCTCGCGCGATCCAGCGTGGTAAGCAAACCTTCCACTTTCCAGTGCGGATCGGCAAGCAGCCGATCGAGCGCCAGCAGGCAATCCTTGCCGCCACTCCAGGCCAGCAGGAGTGGCGTGGCTTTCATCCGATCAGGCGGAGCGTGAGGCGCGCTTGCGATCGTTTTCGGTCAGGTTTTTCTTGCGCAGGCGAATCGCTTTCGGCGTTACTTCAACGAGCTCGTCATCTTCGATGAACTCCAGTGCCTGCTCCAGCGACATCTTGATCGGCGGCGTCAGCTGGACCGTTTCATCCTTGCCGGCGGCACGCACGTTGGTCATCTGTTTGGCACGCAGGGCGTTGACCGTGAGGTCGTTGTCCTTGGAGTGAATGCCGACCAGCTGACCTTCGTAGATTTCGTCGCCTTCATTGATCAACAGACGGCCGCGCTCCTGCAAGCTGATCAGCGAATACGCTGGCGAGGGGCCCTGGCCATTGGAGATCATCACGCCATTCGTGCGCTTGGCGATGGCGCCTTCCGAGCGTGGACCGTAGTGATCGAACACATGGAACAACAAGCCGGTGCCAGCCGTGATGGTGCGGAATTCAGTCTGGAAACCGATCAGGCCACGGGCCGGGATCATGTATTCCAGTCGTGCACGACCGCGTCCGTCGAGTTCGATATTCGACAGCTGTCCGCGGCGACTGCCGAGGCGCTCCATGACGCCGCCCTGGAACTGCTCGTCCAGATCGAGACAAGCTGCTCGAACGGCTCCTGCATCTCACCGTCGATTTCCTTGATGATGACTTCAGGGCGCGAGACGGCGAGTTCATAGCCTTCGCGGCGCATCGTCTCGATCAGCACCGACAGATGCAGCTCGCCACGACCCGACACCTTGAACTTGTCCGGATCTTCAGTTTCCTCGCACTTCATCGCGACATTGTGCAGAGTTTCACGCAACAGGCGTTCGCGGATCTGGCGACTGGTCAGGAACTTGCCGCCGCTGTGTTCCTTGACCCCGGCGAACGGCGAGTTGTTGACCTGAAAGGTCATGCTGATGGTCGGCTCGTCGACGTGCAGCACTGGCAGCTGCTCGGGTGCGTCAGGCGCGCAAATCGTGTCGGAAATACTCAGCGATTCAATGCCGTTGATCGCGATGATGTCGCCCGCTTCGGCCTCAGCCACTTCGCGGCGCTCAAGGCCCATGAAGCCGAGCACCTGCAATACTTTTGCGTTGCGCTTCTTGCCATCCTTGTCGACCACAACCACGGGCATGTTGGTGCGCACCTTGCCGCGCTGGATACGGCCAATGCCGATCAGGCCGACATAGTTGCTGTAGTCGAGCTGGCTGACGCGCATCTGGAACGGACCTTCGGGATCAACATCTGGCGGCGACACGTGCTTCATGATCGCTTCGTAAAGCGGAGTCATGTCGCCTGAGCGCACATCCGAATCGAGACCGGCATAGCCGTGCAAGGCCGAGGCGTAGACCACCGGAAAGTCGAGCTGCTCATCGGTCGCACCGAGGCGATCAAACAGATCGAACGTGGCATTGAGAACCCAGTCCGGACGCGCACCCGGGCGATCGACCTTGTTGATCACGACGATCGGCTTGAAGCCCATCTCGAAGGCTTTCTGGGTGACGAAGCGCGTCTGCGGCATCGGCCCGTCCATGGCATCGACGAGGATCAGCACGGTGTCGACCATCGACAACACGCGCTCGACCTCGCCACCGAAGTCGGCATGGCCCGGCGTGTCGACGATGTTGATGCGGTTTTCGCGCCAGGTGATCGCGGTGTTCTTCGACAGGATCGTGATGCCGCGTTCCTTTTCCTGATCGTTGGAATCCATGACGCGTTCGGCGAGCACCGTGCGCTCGCTGAAGGTGCCGGATTGCTTGAGCAGGCAGTCGACCAGAGTGGTCTTGCCATGATCAACGTGCGCGACGATCGCGATATTGCGGAGATTTTCGATAGACATGGGAAATACCAGGCGACCTCGTATCGGGCCGTCGCAAGAAGGAAAGTCAGGGGCCGTAAACCGACGGCAGCCGGATATTATGCCCGGATTTTGTTTCCGGCGCTCGATTCTTGCCGCTCGCCGACAGAAATTGCTGCGTCGCAGCAAAAGACGCGGAGATCGTTGAGCCTGCGAGAGCTCGAGGAGAGGCAGCCTCCGTTAAATCCGGCCGCCTCCTCGAACTCGGCGAAGGTGCACTCAGAAGCTGTCGAACACCGTCACGCACAGCGGGCCTCGTCTCAAACCCCTGGTTTCTCCGGAGAACGAAAAACGAAAGCTGCCCGGTTAGCCACCAGACTCCAGAGAAGGGTTGAGTTTCGGCAAGAGTGGCCGCCTTCCGTGGCAGCCCCATCAAAACTTGCGTCCCGCTTGCCTGTGCATCATTTCCGTCGACGCGGCATTACTCGATGGAAGCGCTTTCTCATTGTCTCTCGCCACCCGCCGGGAGAGGACTGGGGTGACGGCCGCGTGGCCCCATCAGATCGCACAACCCATGAGAAACCCGGATGGGTACGCATTCGTGCAATTGCGCGAATGCCCTTCTTACCTTGTGAGTTCGCACGCATCGTCTTGGTTGTTGGCAAGTTACCTATCTCGCCAATCGCTCGCACCCCCCAAATGGGGTAGATTCCGACGTGCGAAGGGATCGCAGGGGAGTCCGGTATGACTGAAGACATCACTCGGCAAGTGCTACCGTTGCTCGAATTGCTTTCGAGTGCGGAATTTACTGAAGACGGATGGCCGCGATTCCTGCAAGCTTTGATGCAGACGGTCGAAAGTGACGTCGGTATAGCTGTCATCTGCAATGAGCAAAGTTCACCCATTGAATTCATCAGCGAGGGGATCCTCTCCGTTGACATGCTCGGTGACTACGAGTCGCATTTCGCCGCCATCGATCCGTGGGCCAACGCGTTTCTCTCGGGAGGAAGGCCGTTCGGAAAAAACGTTGCCTCCCACGAACTGCTTGATCCAAAAGTGTTCGAGATGACCGAGTACTACAACGACTTCTGGCGTCCGAACGAGGATCTTTTCTATACGTGTGGAGCGTTGATAAAATATGCCGGTGGCTACGCGAATATCGGTATGCCGCGCTCGCGCTCGCGCGGTGAATACGAGACCAGCACAATCGCATTGCTTGATATCCTTTCGCCGCATATCAGCAATGCGTTGAATCTGCATGAGCGGCTCAAGCATGCGAATGCTGCGCGAAGCAACGCGGAAGCGGCGTTGGGGAAGCTCGAAGACGCAATGCTCATCGTCGATGACGCCGGTTTGATCCTGTACGCCAATGCAGCTGGCGAGGCAGAGCTCAGAAGCGGGCTGCGAGTCTCAAGCCTGCGCGGTCGTTTGATCGGGGGGCGGCTGGTCGACAAGAATGCATTTGGAATGGCACATGCCTCGGCAACCCGGCTTTCCGCTTTGACTGAAGCGATTGCGCCACCTTCAATCGCGAGCCAAGAGTCGTTGCCTTCATCGCGCGCATCCATTTCATTTCACGCGCTTCCCTCGCGACATGCGAGGCACTCGCTTGAGTGCCAACAAGGTGCTGCATTGGTGATGGTCTGTCATTCGTCCGAAAATGCGTCCAACTTGGCGCCGATGTTGCGCGCGCTTTACTGCCTGACACCGACTGAATCACGGATCGCACAGGGTCTGTTGGTCGGCAAGAGCCTGGACGAGCTGGCGGCAGAATTGAGCATGAAACGAGAAACGATCCGAGTTCACCTCAAACACATCTTTGCGAAAACGGGTGTGAAAAGGCAGGGGCAGCTCGTGAGCCTCTTGCAAGGGGTTCGGCCGAGGGTGAATCTGGATTCAGCGAATTGAGTCACTCCATTCGATTGATTTGCCGATATCCGGCAGCCGATCAATGGCCGATGAACCTCTGTCAACTTGGTCCACGTGCGCTGCATAAGCCCCAAGGGCTCACTGTGCAGCGCCTGACCTTTTCAAGGCGTAACTCCCCAAAAGGGATCGAACCAGGTCGTGACGCCGTTTGCCGATGTTTGTAGGAAGCGGCTTCAGCCGCTTGTCCCCTCTTGGGGACGATGCCTTCTCGTTGCTTTGCGAAGGGCATAGTGGCTGAAGCCTGTACCTACGACGGCAAGTGCGATGCCGTTGGCGGGGTAAAGGGTATTGAAGGGTATTGCGCCGCATTGCCGCGCACCGCTGACAGCCAATCCGCGTAGGATGAAGGCCATGCGTCTTGCTCTCGCCCTGTTGACAACATTCTGCCTGCTGTTCCAGCAGGCGGCTGTTGCCGCATCGGCGTGTTTCATGGATTCGGCGCCGATGAATGCGTTGTCGATGCCCGATCATTGCGTCGGCATGGATATGGCGAAGGATTCGCCAATGCTGTGCAAAGGGCATTGCGCGCCCGATCTGGCCGTCGTGCCGGACACCAAATGGCCGCCCGTGCACTACGTGGCGATGTTGCCGCCACCGCTTGATCTTCTTTTTGTCCAGGACTTGCCCGATCCGGGCATGCCGGCGATCACGCCGGTGCATCGGTCCGACCCACCGCCACGCCTGCGTTACTGCCGCCTGCTGATTTAGGCCTCCACCCAACTCTTCGTCCGATTCCCTGAGCTTCGCTTCTGGGCGTCTTCGTGTTTGTGTGTGTGGAGTTGCCATGAATCTGTTCTCTGTTGATGCCGATGGGATCCGTTCAAAGGTCCGCTGGTTGGTTGTTGCCGTTTCCTTGTTTGCTTTCGCAAGCGCTGCCCGTGCTGCTGAAATGCCTGCGTTGTCACTTGATGAGGCACTTGACCTGGCGGTTGCCCAGGCACCGATGATCGCGGCGCGCGATGCCGGACTCACTGCGGCGTCCGAAGAGGTAGCGCGAGCCGCATCCTTGCCTGATCCGATGCTTTCGTTCGGCGTGCAAAATCTGCCGATTGCGGGTGCCGATGCGTTCTCGCTGAACGACGATCGCATGACCATGCGCCGCATCGGCGTGACTCAATCGCTGCCTTCGCGGGCCAAGCGCGAGGCACGTCGTGATGCGGCGTTGGCGCTAGAGTCGCAGGCCGATGCCAGCAAAGTCGCGAGTGTGCTCGAGGTCAAACGCGTGGCCGCCGCAGCTTGGATCGCGTTGTGGGCGGCTGGTCGCGAGCGCGCGCTGCTTGACGAACTGCGCGAACAGAATCAGTTGGCGGTTGCCACGGCCAAGGCGCGATTGAGCGGCGGTGACGGGTTGGCGAGCGACGCACTGGCCGCACGAGCGGTCGAACTCGAGCTCGACAATCGTATCGACGACGCCGACGCGCGCGTTGAGGAGGCTCGCGTCGGCTTGTCGCGATGGATACATGATCTAGCGAATCGGGAAGTCGCTTCGCCACCCGATTTTTCAGTCTTGCCGCAAACGCAATCGGAGTTGCTTGATCATCTTGATCAGCAAGCGCCGTTGCTGGTTTGGGATGCGCGTGAGAACGCCGCAGACGCCGCATTGTCGATGGCCAATGCGGAGAAACGTCCTGATTGGTCCATTGGTGCAGGCTTCGCGAAGCGTGGTGCCGATGCCTCGAACGTGGTCTGGCTCGAAGTCGGTATTGGCTTGCCGGTGTTCACCGCGAATCGCCAGGATCGCGGCATCAATGCGCGTCGATCTGATCTGCAGGCGATTCGCGCCGAACGCGAGGAGGCGCGACGTGCTCAGTCGGAATCGGTGCAGCGACTGTTTGCACAATGGTCCTCGCAAGGCCGCAAGGCCGCGCGTTTCAGCGAATCGATCCTGCCGCTTTCGCATGACCGCAGTGCGACCGCACTCGCGGCATTTTCCGGCGGTGCGTCACTCGACAGCTGGCTGAACGCGCAGCGCGATGAAATCAACGCCCGTATCGACTACGCCCGCTTGCTCGGCGAATGGGGTCGGAGCTGGGCCGAACTGGCCTTTCTGGTTGCTCAGGAGAATGCACGATGAACTCGAAAATCCTCCTGACCATTTCGATCCTGGTCGCGCTCGCTGTGACAACCGTATCCGCCTATTGGTTAGGCGCGCGCGCGGGGCCATCAGCCGCACCACACGGCGAATCCACGCCCGCAGAGAAAGCGGCGCTGTATTGGTATGACCCCATGGTCCCGGATCAGCATTTCGACAAGCCCGGCAAATCACCGTTCATGGACATGCAGCTGTTGCCGAAATATGCCAACGCTGATGAGTCGTCCGTCATCCGCGTTTCTTCGGCAGCGCGGCAGAATCTTGGTGTGCGCACGGCCCTCGTCGAAACCGGAACGCTTGAGTCGTCGCTGCGCGTGCCGGG
>JBDSPX010000287.1:0-7612 GCA_039930065.1 Dokdonella sp. | reverse complement strand
ACGCGGATAGTCGGAAGTGATGGGCATGGCAGTCAGTGCCTTCGACGACGCACACCGCCGTCCGAAGCATCAGTGTCGCGAGAGGCGGTATCGACTTGCAAGCACCTGAACCTTGAAGGTTCGACATGTCTACTGATTGAACAGGGCCAGCGCCTCGGCATGAAGTACGGGATTTCCTGCCAACGCATCGCTCGCATCGAGTCCGATCGGGCCGCCGCTCAGAGTGGTGAAGAGGCCGCCCGCTTCGCGAACGATGACGACGAGAGCCGCGATATCAAGAATATT
Source organism: Dokdonella sp. (assembly GCA_039930065.1). Taxonomy (GTDB): domain Bacteria; phylum Pseudomonadota; class Gammaproteobacteria; order Xanthomonadales; family Rhodanobacteraceae; genus Dokdonella. Next base: position 7,327 of record JBDSPX010000287.1, on the reverse strand, counting down.
CAGATCGGACTCGATGACCAGGTCGATCGAGCCGCGCGCAAGCAAATGGTAATGAAGGAAATCGCCGTAACCGCGAATACGACCGACGCGACCGACCAGCCCGCCAAGCGCCTGCCAGCGCCTTGAATCATTTGCCATCGATTTGAGATTGCCCGTGGAAACCGCCGCCATTGGACCGAAATCATTCATGTCGGAGATGCGGATTTGTTTTCCGTCGGACGCATTCGTTCCAAGAAAGGCGCCGCCACCACGCGTCGCCCAGGCGCGCTCGCCGTATTCGGCGGCGGCCGACACGCCGAGTACGAGTTCACCTTGATGCATCAGCGCAATCTGCGTCGAAAACATCGGATAGCCACGCACGAACGCCTTGGTGCCATCAATCGGATCGATCAGCCAGAGAAAATCGCTGTCGCCCTCACGCCCGTGTTCCTCGCCAAGAAATGCGTGCTCCGGAAATGCAGCGCGCAGCACATCCTTGATCGCCAGTTCGGCTTCACGATCCGCTTCGGTGACCGGCGTCGCATCGGCCTTGGCATCCACTGAAAAATCTCGCGCCGCATAGCGCGCATGAATCACGCGCTCGGCCGCATCGGCCGCTTGATGGGCGACGCCGAGCGCCTCGACGAGGAAGGAGTCGGTCGGGAGCATGCTCAGAACAGCTTGAAGAACTGGCCGTTGATGACCAGGTGCGATGATCCGTCAGGCTGGGGTTGGCCAACATAGCGCAGGGCCTCGCGGACGCGCTGATCGTCGTTGCGCGCGGCCAGGAACGCTTCTATTTGATAGCCGGTTGGAGCAAGCGTGAAGTGGCCGCTGACCTCGAGATTGCCCTTGCCATCATCGGCCACGGTGCCGCCGACGCTGCCATCGGGCTTTGAAGCGAATTCGGCGAGGATGTCGGAGAAGCGCGCTTCGGCAGTGCCACTGACGCCGGCATCGCTCCAGCGAGCGCTGCCACTGGCATCGCTGACCAAGCCATCATGCAGGGTGATCTTGGCGAACGTTCCGGTGATCGTGCCGAGCAGGCTTAGCGAAGGCACATCGAGCACCGGCGACATCATCGCTGCGGGCAGGCGGAAACGCACATCGTGCGCAGTGACTCGACCATCCGAATCGCGCTCCAGCAGACCCGATGTTTCGATGTCGGCGCCGCGAATGCGCAGGTCGGCGTGCACACGCTGGGTGATCAGTGGCAGCTTCTCGACTTGCCAATCCAGCTCGCCGAGATCGCGCCCGAACACAGTGACACCGTCGGCGTGGCCCTGCCAGACCGTGCCGCGCACGCCAACAAGGGTTACCGGGCCGAGGCGTGAAGCCACATAGCGATAGGCCACATCGGCCGGAAGCGTCCAGGCAATGACGCCGGCGACGACAATCAGGATGAGCAACAAGGCAAACAACCACTTGATCAGTTTCATTGATTCACGTTTCGGGAATGACGGGGATCACCCTGGCTATCGCTGCGGGTGAATGGGTTCAGGGTATGTCTTCAAGCGTTATGCGCGCGTTGACAAGCCCGGTGGCATCGACGCGGTCGGCCGAGAAATCGGTGATCTGCACGCCGTAGTCGCGCGCCAGATTCTCGACCCAGTCGATGATCTGATCAAACGAAGCGAACTCGAAACTCGCGCGAACACTGTTTGAGCCGACCGGCTCCAGGCGCTTGAGTACGCCTTCCAATCCGGCCCCGCGCGCACTGACATCGGCCAAGGCGAGCAGTGATTTCCCCTGGCGATCGGCACGTGTGCGCACACCGGCATTGCGCAAACGATCGACTTCGGCTTCGGCGACGCGAACAAAGGCGAGATCGCGCTTGGCGCTGTCGAGTCGCACCGTCAGTCGATCCTGCTCGGCACTCAGCGGATGCCAGACAAACGACCAGATCAGGAAGATCGCGACGATGATGCCGCCGATGACAAGGATGCGACGATCGCGAGCGGATAGCTGATTCCACCAGATCGACATCATCGTGCATCTCCGCGAATGCGGATGCGTCCGTCGACGCCGGTATCCGCCGGAATCGAGGCGGTAACTTCGGCGTTCAATCCAGGAATGGCCGAAAACTGCTCGCGCATGCTGTCGAGCGTGGCGACATCGGGTGCGCGCAACCCTATTTCGAGAATGCCGTTGCGGAATTCGAGACCGCGCATTTGCGTGCGTGTAGTGCGCCCGAGCAGCGGCGCAATCTGTCCAAGCAGGCGCAGGAATCCACTCGTTTCGCTGCCACCGCGCAAGCGCTCGAGGCGATCCTGCATGACGCTTTGCGGCGCCCGCGATCGCTCTGCCGCGCCGAGATCGGGGAAGGTCTTGAGCAGACTCTCGGACATCGCGGATTCGACTCGCGCAACATCCTGTCCCAAACGGTGCACGAGCATGCCGCGATGGACAAACGCGAGCACGAGCAAGGCGGCGGCGGCCCATGCCGCACGCCGCCACCAGCGCGTACCGCGCGCCTGTCGATGACCGCTGGCAAACTCACCCGTGAGCAGATTGATCGGCGGCTTGCGCAGATTGCGCGCAAGAAACGCCAGCGGATCGTGCAAGCGGCCCTGATACGAAGCAAACGATTGTTCAATGCCGGACGTTGCTTCAGAACTGAAATCCTGCGCATCGATCGCACATTCAATGCCGGTCGCGCGCACCTGGATCAGCCAGGCCGGAAAATCCTCAACTGAACAACTGAACGACGACCAGCGATCGAGCCGGGTCACCACATGTCCCGCATCGATCATCGCCGTCGCGGTTTCCGGCGACAAAGGCAACGCCAACGATTCGGGCAGGATCACGTCGGCGCGGACACCGACCGCGGCGAGTCGATCCAGCCAGGCTTGCATTCGTGTGCGCGAGACGACCGCGACACCGACCTTGTCCTCCGCGCCAGGCTGAATTGCAAAATGGAGCTCCTCGACCGCACCGAGCAGCTGGTCCTCGACTGCAAACGGCACGGCCTGCTGGAGTTGCGCCGCGCTGCGTGCGTTGACCCGCGTCTCGATGAGCAGGACATCCTCGGCCGGAACCAAGACGACGATCTCGCCAGCCGAGGCCAGCACCGCCGCGGGCGGCGCGTCACGCTGACTCGACGAAAGCATGCGCCCGTCGACCGATTGCCGCAGCCAGGTCAGGCTGTCGGAACGGTCAAGACGTAGAATGAGACGATCGGGCATGCGAGTGGATCCTTGATATCCGGTCGATTGTACGAGAAGCGTGGCGGTTGCCGGAAATCGTGGTCATTGATAATTGCATTCCAGCGCGCGCCCGAAGAATCTTTAGCAAGCCGCTTCGGGATGACCCTGGCGCAGGAATGCAGCTGGCTGTTTCAGAGCTTGTCGCGATCAGACGAAGCACGAGTCCTGACGGCGAAGATTTCGACCTCGCCGAAAAAGCCCGATCCAGCGCACAGCAACGCCTTAACGCCGCAGTATTCATGAGATACACACGGCCTCGCTTGTTCTTTGCATCCACACGGCCTGTCGCGCATTGGGCGATGGAGTCCGCTATCGTCTCAATCGCGAAAAGTCGTTTGAATCCAATGTCCTCCGCGATGATCGCGCGTATTCATGAATAGTCCGGGTTAAAGGCAGGCGCATGGTAAAGTCTCGTGCTCACTTCCCACGCCTCTCCAACCGCACGCCTATGTCCGTTTTGCGTACTTCCCTGCCGCGTCTGCACTCGGCCACCCTAGTCACTCTTCTCCTGCTGGCCGCTTGCCTGCCGTCGGCATTCGCGGCGCCCAAGAGCAAATCGGCGTTCGTTCCGAAAACCAGCATCACCTGGCGCGGCGACATTGTTTCCGCACGCGGATTCACCAATGACTTGATCGACACCTATCGCAAAGAACAGCAGGGCCAGCTGACGGTCCAGCCTTTCAGCACGATTTCCGGTATCGACGCGGTGATCGCTGGCAGCGCCGATATTGCCGGCAGCGCGCGGGCGATGGATGAAGATCGCGAGTCCGAGAGACAACTGGTTTTCCAGCCGGTGGCGCTTGATGCGATTGTCGTAATCACGCATCCACGCAATCCGATCAGCAACATCAGCCTCGCCCAACTACGCCAGATTTACCTTGGCCGTCTCAAGAACTGGCAGGAGCTCGGTGGTGCCAATGCGCCGATCAATCTGTATTCGATCGCCGCGCCGCTGGATGGTGTCGAGTTCAGCTTTCGTCAACTTTTGTACAAACGTGGTGAGCAACGCGTGGCCGCACCAAGGCTGTATCTCAACACCGCCAAACTGGAAGAGGCGATTGCGATCGATCCGAACGGGCTCGGCCTGACCACGCTGTCAAGCGTCTACGCCAACAAGGGCATCAAGATGCTCAGCGTAGAGGCCAGCACCGCCACCTCACAGAGCATCGCCGATGGCAGCTATCCGTTGTTCATGACACTGTATGTCGTGCAACGTGCTGACTCACCGAACCTTGCTGCGATCGAGGATTTCGGACGCTACCTGAGTTCGCCCTCAGCCTTGCAGGCGATGCGCAAGCACCAACTGGTTCCGTTCGCGGAAGCCGGTGATGTCTATAGCCGCGATGATGAACGCCTGGCCTTGATCGATTCGGCGATTGTCTCGGTGACGCCGGCCGATGTCGCCGCGATGCCACGCAAGCGCGGCGAACGCCCGGCGCAATCGGCGCCACGCGCAACCTTGCAGGAGCGCATCAGCATCGCTCCAAGCGCGCCATTGACCGAAGAGGCCCGCAAGAATCTCGATCGCGCTGAAGCCGAAAAAGCCAAAGCCGCGGAAGAGACGCTGCCACCGGCGAAGCCCAAGTCGAAGTCCAAGCCGCACTGAGCCATACCCAATTCATGGAAATCCGCGCGATCTCGCTCGATCTGGATGACACGCTATGGCCGATCCGCCCGGTCATTGAGCGCATCGAGAAAGCCGTTGATGAGTGGTTGCGGGCGAATTGCCCCGAGGTGGCGGCGGCCTGGCCGATCGAATCCTTGCGCAAACTGCGCGATGAGGTGGCGGCCGAGCATCCCGAACTCGCACATGATTTCGGCGCGCAGCGGCGGCTGACCCTGCGTCGCGCGTTTGCGCCATTCGGATTGGGCGAAGACTGGGTTGATCGAACCTACTCGGTTTACGTTCGCGTACGCAATGAAATTGAATGCTATGCCGATACCGAAGCGGCATTGGCACGCATGGGCGCCCGTTTCCCGTTGATCGGAATCAGCAACGGTACGGCTGAGCTCGAGCGCATCGGATTGCACGGGCATTTCCAGTTCAGCATTCTCGCCGGTGAAGTCGGCGTGGCGAAACCGGACGCCGGTATTTTCAAGCATGCTTGCGCGCGACTCGGAATTGAGCCCCAGCACGTGCTGCACGTCGGCGACGATCCGCTCGCCGATGTCGTCGGCGCGCGCGATGCGGGCATGCGCACGGTCTGGCTCAATCGCCAAGGTGCAATCTGGCAACACGAAATCAGGCCCGATCTCGAAATGGCCGACCTTGGCATCCTGGCCGCTTGGCTAGATCAGCACGCCACGACTTGCCCCTCCACAATTACCTGACGAGGTTTCGCCATGGATGCATGGATCAGCGCTGCCCAAGCTGCCACACCAACACCCCTGATCGCGACCGACACGAAAGGCTTCGATACCGTCATCACGGCTCTTGGAGAAGATGCGCGCCGCTGGTGTCTCGCCAATGATTTCAGCGGTGAGAATGGACGATTCCTCGGCCTGCCCGCTGGCGGCGACAAAGGTACCGTCATGCTGGTCGGCTGCAATGCGAACAGCGGCGTGTTTGCACTGTCCTCGCTGCCGCGGCGACTACCAGCCGGTGATTACGTGCTCGATCCGCGCGGGCTCGAACTCGATCCGTCCGAGTCTGCCTTGGGCTGGGCTTTCGGCGCCTATTGTTTTACGCGCTATCGCAAAGCGAATCGTGAAGCCGCGCGTCTGGTCGTCGACGATGCGATCCGCGCGCAAGTGGCGAGTCTTGCCGATGCTGCCAGCCTCGTCCGCGACCTGATCAATACGCCAACACAGGACATGGGGCCTGCCGATCTGGCCGCAGCGGTCAGTGATCTTGCCCGGCACCATGGCTGCGATTATCGCGAGTGGGTCGGTGACGAGCTGCTGCGCGATAATTTTCCGACCATCCATGCTGTAGGTCGCGCCGCAACAGCCCCCCGCGCGCCACGACTGGCCATGCTTTCGCATGGGGCGATAGATGCGCCACATGTGGTTTTGGTCGGCAAGGGCGTGTGCTTCGATACTGGCGGACTGGATATCAAGTCTGCCGACGGCATGCGCTGGATGAAGAAAGACATGGGCGGCGCGGCGCACGCGATCGGTCTGGCCAAGCTGGTCCTTGATGCCAAGCTGCCGATTCGACTGACCCTGTTGATCCCTGCCGTCGAAAATGCGATATCGGGCGATGCGTTTCGTCCGGGAGAAGTCATCCGGACACGCGGAAATCTCAGCGTCGAAATCGACAATACCGATGCCGAAGGGCGTCTGGTGCTCTGCGATGCGCTGGCCTATGCCGGCGAAATGAAACCCGACCTGATTCTCGATTTCGCCACCTTGACCGGTGCTGCGCGCGTCGCCCTCGGCGCCGACTTGCCCGCGCTGTTCTGCAATCGCGACGAGATCGCCAATGCCTTGCTCGAATCGGGCACGCAAACCCAGGATCCGCTCTGGCGGATGCCGTTGTGGAGGCCTTATTTGACGATGCTCGATTCTTATATTGCCGACTTGGCCAACTCCGGACCGTCGCGTCATGCCGGCGCGATCAGCGCGGCCTTGTTCCTCGAACGCTTCGTTCCCGACGACACGGCTTGGTGCCATCTGGACGTCTATTCATGGAACGATTCGGATCGACCCGGTCGACCGCGTGGCGGCGAGGCGCAAGGTCTACGCGCCTATCTCGCGTTCCTCAAGCAACGCTATGGATGAGAAGCAGGGATTCGGGATTCGGGATTCGGGATTGGGGATTCGCTGACCGAAGTTTTGTGGGAAGCGGCTTCAGCCGCGATGCTCCTGGGGCATTCGATGCTCTTGGTGCTTTCTGATATCAAGCAAAAGCATCGCGGCTGAAGCTGCTTCCCACAGAATCTTGTCGCTGCGCGCGTTTGCTATTCCCTACTCCCTATTCCCTGAACGCTTCGTTCCCGACGACACGGCTTGGTGCCATCTGGACGTCTATTCATGGAACGATTCGGATCACCCAGGTCGACCGCGCGGCGGCGAGGCGCAGGGTCTGCGCGCCTATCTCGCGTTCCTCAAGCAACGCTATGGATGAGAAGCAGGGATTCGGGATTGGGGATTCGCTGACCGAAGTTTTGTGGGAAGCGGCTTCAGCCGCGATGCTCCTG
>JBDSPX010000286.1:0-12570 GCA_039930065.1 Dokdonella sp. | reverse complement strand
CATGCCCTACTATTCGTTCGGCAAAATGCTGCCCAACGTGATCAAGGACTAAACCGATGAGCATGGTCTGGAACGACAACACACCCATCTACCGCCAGCTTCGCGACCGCGTCGTGGCGATGATTCTCGATGGCGTGCTCAAACAAGGGGATGCGTTGCCATCGGTTCGGCAGGTGGCGGCAGATTTCCAGATCAATCCGATCACCGTATCCAAGGCATATCAGGAACTCGTCGATGAGAACCTGGTGGAAAAACGAAGGGGGCTGGGCATGTATGTCACCGAAGGGGCGCGTAGCGCCTTGTTGAAATCCGAACGCGATCGCTTTCTCAATGAAGAGTGGCCGCCGCTGGCTGCACGTCTCGAACGCATGGGTATCGATTTTGAGACTCTGCTCAAGCACGCACCGAAGATCGAGGGGGAGTCCTGATGAGCGCCGTCATTCACGCAAAAGGATTGAGCAAACGCTACGGTGCCACGATAGCGCTTGACTCAGTTGATTTCGAGATCGAATCAGGTCGCATCGTCGGCTTGATCGGACCGAACGGCGCCGGCAAAACCACCGCGCTAAAGTCGATTCTGGGCTTGAGCGAATTCGAAGGTGAGCTGTCGGTACTGGGGCTTGATCCACGCACCCAGCGTCCGAAACTCATGGAGCAGGTCTGCTTCATCGCCGATGTTGCGGTACTGCCGCGATGGATCCGAGTGTGTGACGCGATCGATTTTGTCGGCGGGGTGCATCCACGCTTCTCGCGCGAGAAGTGCGAGTCATTTCTGGCGCGCACCAAACTCAAACCGAAGATGCGCGTACGTGAGATGTCCAAGGGCATGATCGTGCAACTGCATCTGGCCCTGGTCATGGCGATCGATGCACGCATCCTTGTGCTCGACGAGCCGACACTTGGTCTCGACATCCTCTACCGGAAAACCTTCTACGAGAATCTGCTCAGCGAATACTTCGACGAAAACAAGACCATTATCGTCACCACGCACCAGGTCGAAGAAGTTGAGCACATCCTCACCGATTTGATTTTCATCCGCGACGGCAAGATCGCCCTCAATGCATCGATGGACGAGATTGGCGAGCGCTATGCCGAAGTCATGGTCAATCCCGACAAAGCCGAAGCGGCGCGTGCGCTGAATCCGCTCAATGAACGCCAAATTTTCGGCAAATCCATTTTTCTGTTCGATGGCGTCGACCGTACTCGTCTGGCCGAACTCGGCGAGCTGCACAAGCCGAGTATCGCCGACCTGTTTGTCGCCACCATGAAAGGAACCTACGCATGAACACCTTTGGCTGGTTGGTCAAACGCGAATATTGGGAACACAAGGGCGGCTTCTTCTGGGCACCGATCTGGGTCAGCGGAATCATGCTGCTGCTGACCGTACTCGGCATCATCACCGCCCAGGTTTTTGAATCGCGCATGCATGTCAATGGCGCTATTCCGTGGCAGCAAATTTCCGAAAGGATGAGCAGCGGTGATTTCGTCCATGCCGGCGCCGGCCTCGATATTGCCTATATAGCACTGGCAAGTCTGATCAGTGTCGTCATGTTCTTTGTTCTCTTTTTCTACCTGCTAGGCGCGCTCTATGACGACCGTCGTGACCGTAGTGTTCTGTTTTGGAAATCGTTACCGGTTTCGGATACTTCGACGGTACTTTCAAAAGTCGCAGCCGCTGTCCTGCTTGCACCGTTGATTGGGTTCGCCATCGCCACAGTCGCCTACGTGCTCTTGCTCGTGCTCGTCGGCATCTGGGCGATGATGCATGGGATCAATCCACTGCCGGCGATTGGTGCGTCGCACATGCTTGGCTTGTTCTGGCGTCTGCTGCTGACTATTCCACTCGACGCGATGATTGCGCTGCCAACGGCTGGATGGCTGTTGTTCTGGTCAGCCTACGCACGCAGTAAGCCGTTCCTTTGGGCGGTCCTGGTGCCGCTCTTCGCATTCATTGCCAACGGTTGGATTGGCTTGATGGGTCTGCCGCATCTGGACAAGCAATTCATGCTCAAGGAAGTGATCGCTCGCCTGCTGTTCGGCATCATGCCGGGCTGGTGGCTGGACGACGACAACGGCGGACGTCACATGTTCAGAGAGAGCATGCGCGGCAGTGAAGAGATCGTCTCGGCATTCGATCCTGCTCACGTCTACGGCTTGCTTACCACACCGGGCATTTGGGTTGGCGCGGTGGCCGGCGTCGCCCTGATCGCCGCGTCCATCTGGCTGCGCCGGACACGCATCGAGACCGCAACCTGATGGTTCAACCCTAGCGACGCTTCTGGTAACAGCAAAAAGCCCGGCACTGTGAAGTGCCGGGCTTTTTGCATTGAAGAGGATCGGGATAAAACCCAAATCCTTGCGCGTATGTCGATTGCTGAATCGTTACTGGATGGTACCGTTCAACACTTTATATTTGTTGGTGCCCTGGACTTCGATTCCAAGCTGGTTGACGTTGAGCGAACCAATCAGCCACATACGTAACATCCGGCTTCCCTCGCGACGCACGACAACAGCCACACCCTTGCCGACATAGATCACGTCGCCGACTTTCAGATTGTTGGTCTCGACTCGTTCGACGATGCGCTTTGCTTCGTTGTAACGCTTCTCCATCGACTCGCGCACCGGATCGGCATCCCCCGGCTCGGCGGCAACCACCATGATGGGGGCCTTTGGATCGACCACGGCCGGAGCCGCTGGCTCGGCTGGCGCAGTCACCTCCTCAGCCATCGCCGGAGTCGGTGCCGCCGGTGGTGGCGTCTGCTCAACGGGCTCAGGGGCGGGTAGCGGTGGTGGTGTTTCGACAACGGGCTCTGCGGGTGGCGGAGTCACTTCGACCTTCGGCGGCTCAGGCTTGCGTTCGACCGGCGGCGGAGCCGGTTTCGGCGCTTCGGCAACGGCGGCTTTAGGCTCCGGCTTGACCGGCTCTGCCGCCTTGTCCTCAACGCGAACCAGCAGCGTTTCGTAAAAACCATCCTTGAGCACGATATCGGCATTGCCGCCGGCGCGAATGCGTGCAGCGATCTGGGCGTGCCAGTGCTGCGGTGCCGTCACCACCAGACGCTTACCCGAAGCAGCCGCCTCGCGACCCAAAGAGGTCAATCTCGCATTGGCCTGCCCGCTGCTGAACTGCTCCGCGGTGATATCAACATTCTGCTGCGCCAGAGCGCTGGTGGCGACCATCGCCATGAGCAGGAACAAACACTTCTTCATTTGAACACTCCAATCCTGACTATTTGAATCTGTTTCCGGGAAATATCACCGGTTGAAAAACCTTCCCGAAATTCGGAAAGGTGAATGATTTCGACGCTCAGGCAATCTGACCTTCTGCATTCTCAACTGATGGGCCGTTCACCCGCCGAACCAGTTTTCCAGCCACACGACGATCAAGCCTGCAAACTTGGCGGTTTTGTACCGCGGTGGCATGTGCCAGAGGCCACGTCAACGCCACACACATTCACAAAACGTGCCATGGCGCTCACTTGCACTTCGGAACTGGCCTAACCACCGCTCGATCCCCCGTGGATTCCGCCCTTGGTCAAGGTCATCGGATCGAGCAAGCGCGCTAGCTCTTTGCGACTCAAGCCGGTGGTATCGAGGGCCACATCGATGATCGGACGCCCTTCCTTGTAAGCCTGCTTGGCCGTCGCCGCACCGACGTCGTAGCCGATGACCGAGTTCAGCGCAGTGACCAGGATCGGGTTGCGATCGAGTGCTTCGCGGATATTTTCTTCACGCACCGTGAATCCGGCGATCGCCTTGTCGGCCAGCGCTCGCGACGCGTTGGCGAGAATCTCGATGGATTGCAGCAAAGTCAGCGCAATCACCGGCAGCATCACGTTGAGCTGGAAATTGCCGCTCTGGCCGGCGATCGTGATGGTCATGTCATTGCCGATCACTTGGGCGCAAACCATGGCGAGTGCTTCCGGAATCACCGGATTGACCTTGCCAGGCATGATCGAGGAACCCGGCTGCAAAGCAGGCAGTTCGATTTCACCGATCCCGGCGAGCGGCCCGGAATTCATCCAGCGCAGATCGTTGGCAATTTTCATCAGGCCGACCGCCAGCGTTTTCAGCTGACCCGACAACTCAACCGCTGCGTCCTGGGTACTGATGCCCTCGAACAGATTGCTCGCCGAGACGAATTGCACGCGTGTCATCCGCGTCAACTCGGCACAGATCGCCGCACCGAGTGCCGGATCGGCATTGATGCCGGTTCCAACCGCCGTACCGCCCTGCGGCAACTGGCAGACGCGCGAGAGCGCATCGTTGAGGCGCGCGATATTCGATGCAATTTGCGCCGACCAGCCACCGAGTTCCTGGCCAAAGGTGACCGGCATCGCGTCCATCAAATGCGTGCGGCCGGTCTTGGCGACCTTCTTCAATTCCTTGGCGCGCTTGTCCAGGGTCGACTTGAGATGCGCGAGCGCAGGCAGCAATTTTTCGCTGACCGTCAATGCAGCGCTGAGCTGGATCGCGGTCGGTATGACATCGTTTGAAGACTGACCATTGTTGACGTCATCGTTCGGATGAACCTTGGTTCCGGCTGCCGCGGCGAGGTGTGCGATGACCTCGTTGGCATTCATGTTTGATGAAGTGCCCGAACCGGTCTGGAACACGTCGATAGGAAAGTGCGCGTCGAATTCACCCTTGGCCACACGCTCGGAAGCCTTGCGGATGGCCTTGGCCCGGACCTTCTTCAGGTGTCCGAGATCCGCATTGGCCTGTGCGGCGGCCGATTTGATCAGGCCGAGGGCACGAATGAACTCGCGCGGCATCGTCAGCCCGGAAATTGGGAAGTTCTCGACGGCACGCTGCGTCTGTGCGCCATAAAGAGCATCAGCCGGAACCTTGAGTTCGCCCATGCTGTCGCGTTCGATGCGGTATTCGCTCATCGCGGAATCCTGAGAAGGTGGGAAAAGTGATCCGCAATTATAGCGGTTCGGCGCTCTGCACCGTGTTAGCGCCAAACCGTCGCACCTTCACATCGAAAGCAGACGACCCATGGCATTGCATCGTCGCAATGGATCGATCGAGTGCCGACGCAGGGCAATCTGAATGGTAGACTTCCAAGTCCCTCGCCGCCTTTCCGAGCAATGCTCGCCAACGTTTTTTACATCCTCGCCGCCTTCCTGCTCGTCATCCTCAACGGATTTTTCGTAGCGGCCGAGTTTTCACTCGTCAAGTTGCGCCATACCCAAGCGGTGGGCTTGGCTGAGCGTATCGGTTGGCGTGGCCGCATTCTGCTCGGTGTCCACGAGCGTCTCGACGCCTATCTTTCAGCCTGTCAGCTCGGCATCACCCTGGCCTCGCTCGGCCTCGGCTGGATTGGTGAGCCGGCTTTCGCCAGCTTGCTCGGCCCACTCTTTCAGCGATTCGATCTAAAACCCGAAACGAGCCATATCATCTCTTTCATCCTTGCCTTCACGATTATCTCGTTCCTGCACATCGTGCTCGGCGAACTGGCGCCGAAATCGCTTGCGATCCGGCGCCCCGAGCGCATGTCGGTATGGACCGCTACGCCGCTGTATGTCTTCTACTGGATCATGTATCCAGCGATCTGGGTGCTCAACGGCAGCGCCAATCTGATGCTGCGCGTGTTTGGCCTCGACGAAACCAGCAGTCACGAACATCATTACTCTCGCGACGAACTCAAGCTGATCCTGCACGCGAACCGGGCGATTCGCGATTCCAGCGAAACCTTCGCGATGATGAGCCACGCACTCGATCTGCCCGAGCTCGTTGCAGGCGACCTGCTGCGCACACGCGACCAACTCGGCGCACTGCACGATGGCCAGGATCAACAACAGGTATTGGCCGAAATTCGCAAATCGCAGTTCAGTCGCTACCCCTGGTTTGATGAGGAATCGGAGACCGTGCGCGGCATCCTGCACGTGAAGGATCTTTTGCTCGCGATGGCCGAGAAGGGTTCGATCGATGACATGATTCCGTTGCTGCGGCCGGCCATTGTCGTCCCGCTGGATACCCCAATTCTCGAAATGTTGCGACGCTTCCGCACCGGGCGCACACAGTTCGCCCTGGTCACGGAAGAAAACGGACGCGTGGTCGGATTTTTCACCTTGTTCGACGTCGTACAAATCGTCGTTGGCGATATCGAGGACGAGCACCGCAGTACCAAAGGCGACACGCCTCTGCGCGCCGATGATGGTTCGATGACAATTCCGGGCAGCATGCCCATTTATCGCCTCGAACGCCTGCTGGATCTGGAAATCGAGGCGCCCGACGAGGTGAATTCGGTCGGCGGCTTGATCGTGCACCGCCTTGAACGCTTGCCGGCCGAGGGCGAATCCCTTCGATTCGATGGCTTCACCCTGACCGTTCGCACGATGCAGGGCGCCAAGGCCCAGGCCATCACCGTCAAACCCGATCACCCACCTGCTTCCGGACAGAAACCCCAATGAGCCATGCCCTGCTTGCCTTGTCGCCGCTGGATGGCCGCTACGCGTCAAAGGTTGAAGCGCTGCGGCCGATCTTCAGCGAATTCGGTTTGATGCAGCGGCGCGTGCTGGTCGAGATCCGCTGGCTGATAGCCTTGTCCGACGAACCGGGCATTGTCGAAGTCGCGCCATTCTCGACGGCTGCCCGCGCCGCGCTGAACGCCATTGCCAATGATTTCAACATTAGCGACGGCGAGCGCATCAAGGCCATCGAAAGTGAAACCAATCACGACGTCAAAGCGGTCGAGTATTTCATCAAGGAACGCATCAGTGCCGTTGCCGAACTGGCTTCTGCGAAGGAATTTGTCCACTTTGCATGCACTTCGGAAGACATCAACAATCTCGCTTACTCGTTGATGCTGAGCGATGCGCGCACTCATGTGTTGCTGCCGACGCTCGATCAGTTGAGCCATCGACTGCAAGGAATGGCCAACGCGTTCGCCGCGCAGCCGATGCTCTCGCGTACGCATGGGCAGACGGCCTCGCCGACCACACTCGGCAAGGAAATCGCGAATGTCGTCGCCCGTCTCGGCCGCCAACGTGCTCAGATTGCCAGCGTCGAACTGCTCGGCAAGATCAATGGCGCGGTCGGCAACTACAACGCGCATGTGGTTGCCTATCCCGATGTCGACTGGCCCGCGTTCGCGCAGCGCTTTGTCGAAAGCCTTGGGCTCACCTTCAATGCGTACACGACCCAGATCGAACCACACGACTGCATTGCTGAAATCGCCGATGCCACTCGCCGCAGCAACACGATCCTGATCGATTTTGCCCGCGACATCTGGGGCTATATTTCGCTCGGCTATTTCCGCCAGACGCTGAAGGCGGGCGAAGTCGGTTCTTCGACCATGCCGCACAAGGTCAACCCGATTGATTTCGAAAACGCCGAAGGCAATTTCGGCATCGCCAACGCGCTGTTCGAGCATTTCAGCGCCAAGCTGCCGATCAGCCGCTGGCAGCGCGACTTGACCGATTCAACCGTCCTGCGCGCACTCGGCACCGCATTCGGCCACACTCAAATCGCTCTCGATTCGCTGTCGAAAGGCGTCGCCAAGCTGCAGATCGACGCGCACCGCATCGACGCGGATCTGGACGCGAGTTGGGAAGTCCTTGCAGAGGCCGTACAGACGGTGATGCGCCGCCACGGTTTGCCCAATCCTTACGAGCAACTCAAAGCGCTGACCCGCGGCCAAGGCATTACGCGCGAATCGATGCGCGTCTTCATCGAGACCTTGGCCCTGCCGGAGGCGGACAAGCAACGCCTGCTTGCCATGACCCCGGGTGGCTATGTCGGTCTCGCGGAAAAGCTCGCTCGCGACGTTGGTTGAACGTCGCGATTGATCGTCGACGCACCGGCATTTTCCGGATTGAACCAGCACGAGATTGCAACCACGCATCATTGAAGCACTCACTGGCGATCAAGCGTTCCAACCTGCGCAATTACCGAGTGATGCGAATCCGAAATCTCCGAGGAATCCGTATCGGCAAGTCGACTGGACTTTGGCAGATGCGATCGGCGGCGGCTTGATGAGCAACCGATTTCCAGTCATCACATTGTGGAGCCTGCTCGTGATTTTCAGATGGTCTCAACTTGTCATCCTACTCATGTTTTTCGTTGCGACCGCCCAAGCGGCCTCGCCGGCTGCTCCGACCGGGCAATGTCCGAAAGACCCCACCTGGAGCGATCCCGCTCGACCGGCACATATCTACGGCAATACCTGGTACGTGGGCACGTGCGGTATCAGCGCTATCCTGATCACTTCCGCGAACGGGCATGTGCTGCTTGACGGCGCGACCGAGCAAGCCGCACCGTCGATCGAGGAGAACGTCCGTGCGCTCGGCTTCAAGTTGGAGGACATAAAATTCATCTTGAGCTCGCACGAGCATCTCGATCACGCCGGCGGCATTGCCCGCCTGCAAAAGGATTCCGCCGCCACGGTCGTGGCGCGCGAGCCCGCCGCAACCACACTCGAGCGCGGCAGCAATGACCGCAGCGATCCTCAGTTCGGTGTGCTCCAGGGGTTTCCGCCGATCAACACCATTCGCCGCATAAATGACCGCGAGATACTTACCCTCGGCGATCTCACCCTGACCGCCCATGCGACGCCCGGCCACACGGCCGGCTCGACCAGTTGGACCTGGAAAAGCTGCGAATCAGGCGACTGTCGCAACATGGTTTACGCCGACAGTCTGACTGCCGTCTCAGCCGATGACTATCGCTTCAGTGACGAACAGGCCCATCCCGACGTGGTGCCCGGATTCCGCAGGGCGTTCAAGATCGTGGCCGACCTGCCCTGCGATATCCTGATGACGCCGCACCCTGGCGCGAGTCATCTGTTTGCTCGCCTTGGACCGGGCGCAAGCGAGGCACTGGTCGACCCTCGGGCTTGCATTCGCTATGCCGAGGCCGCAGCAAAGACTCTCGATTCTCGTCTCTCCAGGGAAAAATCGGCCGTCAAGCCATGATCGAAACCTTCGCAAGCTCCCGATATCTTCTCGGCATGTCGCCGGCCGACTTCCTGCGCGACTACTGGCAGCAGCGACCGTTGTTGATCCGCAATGCGTTCGCAGACTTTCGCAGCCCATTGAGTCAGGATGATCTCGGCGGCCTCGCCTGCGAGGATTACGCGTTGTCGCGCCTGATCGTGCAGGATCCGCTCCGCGACACATGGAACCTGCGCAGCGGTCCGTTCACCGAGGCAGATTTCCGCGCGCTACCGAAATCGCACTGGACCTTGCTCGTGCAGGATGTCGACAAATGGGATCCCGATGTCGCCAAGCTGCTCGGCCATTTCGATTTCCTGCCGAGCTGGCGTGTCGACGACATCATGGTCAGCTATGCCGAAGACGGCGGTTCTGTCGGCGCCCATGTGGACCAATACGATGTGTTCCTGTTGCAGGGTCAGGGGGTTCGGCGATGGCAAATCAGCGACAGTGTGGACGCGCCCAAAGCATTTCGCCGCGATGTCGAACTCAAACTGCTCAGAGAATTCGAGCCGACGCACGAGTGGTTGCTGGAACCCGGCGACATGCTCTATCTGCCGCCCGGAATCGCCCATCATGGCGTGGCCGTTGGCGAATGCCTGACTTTCTCGATTGGCATGCGTGCCCCGGCAGTCGCCGAGATGATTACGGACTTTGCCGGCTTTCTTGCAGAGCGCATGAGTGAAGAGTTGCGCTATACCGATGCGGGGATTGCGCCGGCAAAGTTGGCCGGTGAGATTGACGAACTTGCTCTAGGAAAAATCGAATCCACGTTGAGGGATTCGCTGGCTGTCGATACGCATACGTTGCGCCGATGGTTCGGCTCCTTCATCACGCGCTATCGCGCCGCGCACGAAGCCGTGCCGCGAACCAAGCCGATGGACAAGCCTGAGTTCGTACGCCGGCTTGAAGCCGGCGCCGAGCTGCAGTTCAATCCATCGTCGCGCTTCGCCTGGGCGAAAGCGGCGCGCGCAGCACAGCTTTTTGTGGCCGGCGAAGAATTCGCCTGCTCGCGCAAGCTGGCCGCGCGACTTTGTTGTCGTGAGCCGCTGGAATCCGCAGAATTACTGGAACTGGACACGCCTTCAATCGAACTATTGCTCACCCTAGTCAATGCAGGGCATCTCGCCCTGGGTCGCGGCCGGAGACGCTCATGATCAGCAACGATTTCACTGTGGAACCCGCCACGTGGTCGGTCGACTTCGCCGACCTTCGTGCCGTGCGCACCGAGGTTTTCGTCGTCGAACAGGCGGTTCCCGAAGACGAGGAATGGGACGAACTCGATGCGCTGTCCCAGCACGTCATCGCGCGCGATCCCAATGGCCGATCGATTGGCACCGGCCGATTGACGCCGAAAGGAACCATCGGTCGCATGGCTGTGGTCAAGGATTGGCGCGGACATGGTGTTGGCGAAGCGCTGCTGCGTGTGTTGCTTGAGCAAGCGCGCGCGCGCCACTTCCGCAGTATCGAAATTCACGCACAGTCGCATGCGCTGGCCTTCTACGAGCGCGCCGGCTTCGAGGTCTACGGTGACGAGTTTGACGAATGCGGAATCCTGCACCGACACATGCGCATCGCGATTGATCCTCTGGAGCCGCGCCATGCGCCGCCTATCCCGGCGCATGATGAGAATCTGTTGACCAGCAGCGATCGTGAAACCACCCGAGCTGCCGTCATTGCGGTACTGGCCACGGCCCGTCGCGAGGTCTGCGTCTATATTCGCGAACTCGAAGCGGATATCTATGAGCAGGCCGAAGTGATCGAATCACTCAAGCAGATCGCGATTGCAGGCCCGAATTCGAGCATTCGCATCCTGATCCAGCATTCCAGTGGAGCGCGCGCCGACGGCCATCGACTGGTCGCCCTGGCGCAGCGGCTGAGCAGCAGTTTCGCGTTCCGCACACCGATCGAGGAGATCGATCTTCAGTATCCAGGTTGCTTCGTCATCAGCGATCGTGGCGCCTGGTTCGAGCGCATCCTGGCCAGTCGTTTCGATGGCGAGGGCAGCTCTCACGGACCCGGACGCAAGGCGCAGCTCCAGGATTTGTTCAATGCGGTCTGGGAACGCAGCGAAGAATTGACCGAGATGCGCCGCCTCGAGATCTGAGCTACGCGCCAAGCGGCACTCGGGAACCTCATGTCTGCCGACTGAACCATTCCACCGAATGACAGGATGGATGCTGCCGCAATGCAGCAATTGTCGGGATCAGCGGCTATAATCGAAGGTTGTGCGCAGGCTGCTTGAAAGAGCGCCTGATCATACGAACCGATCACTCATCAGACCCTCAATTCGGCCCTCCCCGCCATCCGGAGCCCGCGTGACTTCCTCGACTCTTTTGCAGCAGTTCCAGACCAGCTCCGCACTTTCCGGCGGCAACGCGGCCTTCATTGAAGACCTCTACGAAATCTGGCTGCAGGATCCTTCCGGTGTCTCGAAGGAGTGGAGCGACTACTTCGGCGCGATCAAGGGTCGTGTTGCCAATGATGTCGCACATTCCGATGCCATCGCGCGCATCGAAGCCGCCCAGCGTCAGCGCACGTCAGTCAATGCGAATGCCGGTGCCGCCGTCGATAGTGTCGAGGCGCAGAAGCAGGCCGGTGTTCTCAAGCTCGTAACCGCATATCGCTCACGCGGACATCTGATTGCTGATCTCGATCCTCTCAATCTGTTCAACACCTGCGACAAGGAAGAACGTCAGGCGCTTGGCCTGCTGCCGCGACCGGCGGCCCCCGATCTCGAGCTGGCATTCCATGGACTTTCCAATGCCGATCTCGATACCGAATTCAATACGGGATCACTGTCAGGTCCATCGCGGCTCAAGCTGCGTGATCTGATCGAGCTGCTCAAGTCGACTTATGCGAGCACGATCGGCGTCGAGTTCATGCACATCTCGGATGCCAGCCAGCGCCAATGGATGCATGAGCAGCTGGAAGGCACGGCCGGCCAGTTCAAGCTCGACAAGGAAGAGAAGAAGCATCTGCTCGGCAAGCTGACCCAGGCCGACGGTTTGGAGCGCTACCTGCACACCAAGTATGTCGGCCAAAAGCGATTCGGCCTCGAAGGTGGTGACAGCCTCATTCCAATGCTCGATGAAATCCTCCGCCGCGGCGGCAGCGCCGGGCTCAAGGACATGGTCATCGGCATGGCCCATCGCGGCCGCCTCAATGTGCTGGTAAATATTCTCGGCAAACCACCGTCGAAATTGTTCGATGAGTTCGAAGGCCGCTTCGAGCATCAGGAAGATCCGGCACGCTCCGGCGATGTGAAGTACCACATGGGCTTCAGCGCAAACGTGCGGACACCGGGAAGCACCGTGCATGTCGCGCTGGCCTTCAATCCATCGCATCTGGAAATCGTCGATCCCGTCGTCGCTGGATCGGTGCGCGCGCGACAGACTCATCGCGGCGACGGCGATCGCGAACATGTCGTACCGGTCCTGATCCACGGCGATGCCGCATTTGCCGGCCAGGGCGTGGTCATGGAATTGTTCAATATGTCGCAAGCCAACGGCTTCTGCGTTGGCGGCACCGTGCATATCGTCATCAACAACCAGGTCGGCTTCACGATCTCGAACCCGCACGATGCGCGCTCGACCTTGTATTGCACCGACGTCGCCAAGATGGTCAATGC
>JBDSPX010000285.1:0-12933 GCA_039930065.1 Dokdonella sp. | reverse complement strand
CGCCGGTTGCGCGATGCCGGGGCCGAGGTGCGCGTCGTGATGACCGAGAATGCG
Organism: Dokdonella sp.; assembly: GCA_039930065.1. Lineage (GTDB taxonomy): Bacteria > Pseudomonadota > Gammaproteobacteria > Xanthomonadales > Rhodanobacteraceae > Dokdonella. Next base: position 12,879 of record JBDSPX010000285.1, on the reverse strand, counting down.
ACGCGCTTTGTCGGCGCATTGACGTTTCAGGCGCTATCGGGAAACCCCGTGCGCACGAGTCTCTGGGATGAGTCAGCCGAAGCGGCGATGAGTCATATCGAGCTGGCACGCTGGGCTGACGAGGTGGTCATCGCCCCGGCCACCGCAGATCTGATCTCGCGCCTTGCACATGGGCGTGCGGATGATCTGCTGACCACGCTCGCGCTCGCTACATCAGCGCCGCTGTCGGTAGTGCCTGCGATGAACCAGCAGATGTGGGCAAACCCGGCCACGCAAGCGAATATCGAGATCCTGCGTCAGCGCAAGGTTCGCATCGTCGGTCCGGCAGCCGGCAGTCAGGCGTGCGGAGAAACTGGCGAAGGGCGTTTGCTTGAAGCTGCGGAAATCGTCGCCGCCTTGACGTCTGCGCGCAGACCGCGTGTGCTCGATGGGCTGCGCGTCCTTGTCAGTGCCGGGCCGACGTTTGAGGATATCGACCCGGTCCGATTTATCGGCAATCGCAGTTCCGGAAAAATGGGCTTCGCGGTTGCCGCCGCAGCAGTTCGCGCTGGCGCCGAGGTGCAGTTGATTGCCGGTCCGGTGGCCTTGTCCACGCCGATCGGCGTGAATCGATGTGACGTGCGCAGCGCAAGACAAATGCGCGATGCGGTCATGGCGGCCGTCGGAAGCTGCGAGATCTTCATTTCGGCCGCAGCAGTCGGTGACTACCGCCCCGAATCGATTGCCTCTGCGAAAATGAAGAAGACCGGTCAGTCGCTGGCCTTGGAGCTGGTGCAGAATCCGGACATCATCGCCGAGGTTGCCGATCTGCCGAGGCGGCCTTTCCTCGTGGGTTTCGCGGCCGAAACCCATGATCTCGAGCACTACGCGCGCGGCAAACTTGAACGCAAAGGCCTCGATATGATTGCCGCCAACCAGGTTGGTGCGGATCAGGGGTTCGAGTGCGGCGAGAATGCCCTCTTGCTGCTCTGGCCGGGCGGCCGAGAGCAACTCGCGCTGGCCGACAAATCCGTTCTGGCGCAATCCCTGATCGAGCGCATCGGCGATCGTTTCCGCATCGCCCGCTCAACTGCTTCGGGTGACGAATGAGCTTTCTGGTCGAGCTGAAAATTCTCGATCCGCGGCTGGGCCACGAATTTCCGTTGCCTGACTACGCTACGGCCGCCTCCGCCGGCATGGATCTGCGCGCGATGATCGATGCGCCGATGCAGCTTGCGCCTGGCGGATCTGCGTTGATTGCCAGCGGTATGGCCATCCACATCGGCAACCCGGACATGTGCGCAATCGTGCTGCCGCGCTCGGGTCTGGGCCATAAGCATGGCATCGTGCTCGGTAATGGGGTGGGCCTGATTGACGCCGATTATCAGGGGCCGCTGTTGATTTCCTGTCTCAACCGGTCGAGCGAGACATTCACGATTGCGCCAGGGGAGCGCATTGCCCAACTGGTATTCATGCCGATTGCGCGGGCAAGGTTCCATATTGTTGATACATTCGACCCGTCCGTGAGGGGAACGGGCGGATTTTGCAGCTCGGGGCGGCAATAGCGGGAAGTTTGCGTAATAGCGCAGTCGGCATGCTGCGCTCTTGGGCCGGCCTTGTTAGGCTATCGGGTCGGTTGGTCGTCGTTGCGAATCAAGGGCAAAATTCATGGCAGGGGAAAATCAGCCGGCACCCACAATCAAGGCGCAGACGTCCAGCCTAGCCGTTGCGCTTGGCGGGATCATGCCGAGGTTGAAAATCCTGTTGCCGCTGGCCTTGGCAACGGTGCTGATGTTGCTCGGTTTCTTTCTGCTCTGGCAGACATCGCTCGCCTACAGTGAAAGTGGCAATTTCGATTCCGCCGAGCAGGCGCGTGATCGTAGCGTCGAAGCGATCGCTGCTCAGATCAAGCAGCTCGATGAAAAGGCGATCAGTCTGGTGCAGTCGGACGCCGTATTGAGCGCGCTGGGCAGTGCCGATGAAGCCGGACTGGCCCAAGCCGCCGTTGCGATACGCGCGGCATGGCCCGAGTTGGTCGATGCGCAGTTCTATGGAGCCGAATTGCGCGAGGTCCGCAAGGACGATCTGAAAACCTTCGGCTATTCACGCGCGCAGATGTTGATGCAAGCGCAAGTCGAGCATAAACCCGCGCCAGTGCAGGTGCGCGGTGCCGAAGGCGCTCTTCAACAATTGGTTCTGGCGCTCCCTGTTGATTCAGCAGGCCAGACCCGCGCTTTTGCCTATCTGGGGCTGCCGTCATCGTTGATCGTCGATACGCTGAAGTCCCTCAATAGAAGCAGCACGCGTATTGATTTGCGGCAGGGTGACGGGCGCGGAGACACGGTGGTCGCCAGCGCGGGTTCGTCGAACGGTAGTTCGACCAGCGATCTCGGCGTGGCGATTGCCGGTTCGCAACTGCGCATTGGCGTGTCCGACCCGGAAACCGGCATCCTTGTCACGCGCAATCTGTGGGTCCTGATTCCTGCGACCCTGGCCTGTCTGATTGGTGGATTTTTTTCCTTGTGGCTGCGCCAGGTTGGCATGCAGGGCGTTGCCGACAAGTTCCGCTCGGGCAAGCTTTCCGACGCCGACCAGTCCACCTTTGCCGAAGTTCTCGAGCGCGAAGCGGCCAGCGAGAAAGTGGCGGAAAAAGCGCCGCGATCCGCCCCTGGAGGCGCGACGGCAAAGCCCAAGCCCACGCCCACGCAGAAATCGGTCAGCGTCAATCGAAGCATTTTCCGTGCCTACGACATCCGTGGCGTTCTCGGCGAGACCTTGAACGACGATGTGGCTCGGCAGATAGGTCGCGCCATCGGCAGTGAGGCGCAGGATCGCGGCTTGCGTGAAATTGTGGTCGGTCGCGATGGGCGCTTGTCGGGCCCGGATCTTTCGGCTGCCCTGATCGAGGGACTGCGTGCGGCGGGTTGCGATGTCATCGACATCGGCCTCGCGCCGACTCCGTTGACGTATTACGGTGCGTTCCACTTGCAAACCGGATCCTGCGTCTCTGTGACCGGCAGCCACAACCCGCCGAACTACAACGGTTTCAAGATCGTCCTCGGCGGCGAAACGCTGGCAGAGTCGGCGATTCAGGATCTCTATGCGCGTATCGCCGAGGATCGGATGAGCAGCGGCGCAGGCGGCCTGCAAGTCATGGATCTCGGCAGCGATTACGTCGCACGCATTTGCGACGACATCCAGATCGAAAAGAAGCTCAAGGTCGTCATTGACTGTGGCAACGGTGTCGCCGGCGGCTTGGCACCCGCGGTTCTCGAAGGTATCGGTTGCGAAGTTCATGAACTTTATTGCGACGTCGACGGGACCTTCCCGAACCATCACCCCGATCCGTCCGATCCGGAAAATTTGCAAGACCTGATCATGTCGGTCAAGCAGACTGGCGCGGACATCGGCTTGGCCTTCGATGGCGACGGCGACCGGCTCGGTGTTGTCACTCGAACCGGAGAGGTGGTCTATCCGGATCGATTGCTGATGTTGTTTGCCATCGACGTACTCAGCCGCAATCCCGGCGCAGCGATCATCTACGACGTCAAATGCACCGGACATCTGCAGCCGCTGATACTGCAGCACGGTGGCAGTCCGATCATGTGGCGCACCGGGCATTCCTTGATCAAGGCAAAGATGCGCGAAACCGGTGCGCAGTTGGCCGGTGAGATGAGCGGCCACTTCTTCTTTTCGGAACGCTGGTACGGCTTCGACGATGCCATCTATGCGGCCGCGCGACTGCTGGAAATTCTTGCCAGTGATCTGGATGATCGCACGCCGGAACAGATTTTCGCCGCCTTGCCGAAGGGCGTGTCGACGCCCGAACTCAAGATCGAAATGCGCGAAGGCGATCATTACAAGTTCATCGAGGCGTTCAAATCGAAAGCAACTTTCGAGGGCGCGCGGCTGACCACCATCGACGGTATTCGCGCCGACTGGCCGGATGGCTGGGGTCTAGTGCGCGCCTCAAACACGACGCCGGTTCTCGTCTTGCGCTTTGATGCCGACAACGAAATCGCTCTGAAACGTGTCCAGGCGGTATTCCGCGAGCAATTGAAAGCGGTGGATCCGGAGTTGGCCTTGCCGTTCTGATCGCGATTCTGATCGCGATTAAGGATCGAAGCTCAGCTGACGAGTTGATCAAGCGTGTAGTTATTCAGAGCGTCCTATGGGCGACGCCTCGCTTTCCGAAAGACTGCCAAGTCAACCATTTGGAGGATTCAATTAATCGCTCAATGCTGTTTGTAGCGCTCGCGCAATGCACGGTAGTGCTCAAGTTCGGCGCTGAATCCCTGTGTCGTCTTTTGCTTGTCGGTTTCCTGACGACTCAATTGCTTGTGCTGCGCGTCGATCTTTGAGCGGATATCGGCAATTTGCGACGCGAGTTTGGCGGATACGGGTTTGCCCTCGCGCTCCTGTTCCGCGGCCCTACCGAGCAGATCGGTCAAGGTGCGCTCGAGGCTCTGCAAGGCCGTCTGCAGACCCTTGACGTTGAGCTCGATCATTTCGATCTGTTGACTTTGAGCGCTCAGCAAATCGGCCTCGGTTGGATTCGCAGCCAGCAGTTGCTGATCTTCACGTGATTGCCGTTCTGCCTCGGCTTCGGCTGAGCGCGCAGTAGCCGCCTCGGCCTTGGCCGCAACGAGCTGGTCCGCCGACATCGCCGGCGCCACGCGCTTGATCAGAATGCCTTGAGCATTGACGACGTCATAGCCAAGCGAATTCGCGTCAGCAGGGAGACTGTCGGAGTAGTGCAGGTTGCCTTCCGTATCGCGCCATTTGTAGCGCACGCTGCCAGCGCTGACAACGGAAATTGCCAAGGTCGAAGCAAGCGTGAAAAGGATCAGGCTAAATGTGGTTTTACGCATGGGGTTGGCTCCTCAATTCGCGAGTATAGGTCAGGCAGCTGTACGTTCGCTGTGGCGGCGCTCACACGCCGTAGCGGTCGCGATACGCCAAAAGGCGAGCTTGTTCGGCGCCGAGTGCGTCATGTCCGTGGGTGTAGGCAAGCAGTTCGGTCAGGCCGACGATGGAAATCACCGGGATGCCGAATTCGCTGGTGATCTCTTGTGCGGCAGACTGCGAACCGTTGCCACGCTCCTGACGATCGAGTGCGATCAATACGCCTGCCGGTGTGGCTCCTTCATGAATGACCAGTTGCAGCGTCTCCCTGATCGCGGTCCCGGCCGTGATCACGTCATCAATGATGAGGACGCGACCAGTGAGCGGTGCGCCAACAAGGATGCCGCCTTCTCCATGGCTTTTCGTTTCCTTGCGGTTGTAGGCGTAAGCACAATCCTTGTCATGTCGATCCGACAAAGCCGCTGCGGTCAGCGCGGCCAGGGAAATACCTTTGTAAGCCGGACCGAAAACAAGATCAAACGAGATTCCCGAGCTCGCGGCGGCAGCGGCATAGCAACGCCCCAGCGTGCTGAGTGCGGAACCCGAGTCAAACAGCCCGGCATTGAAAAAGTAGGGACTGACGCGTCCGGACTTCAACGTGAACTCGCCGAAGCGAAGCACGTTTCGCGTGATCGCCAGATCGAGAAACTCGCGTTGATAGGGTTGCATGCTCAAGGGCCGGGAGGGGGAGTCGGGAATGGATTGTGCAAGACTCCCGCACAATTACGAAACAGGCGGTGCGCCGAATTCTGTTTTCTCAGGCGATTTCACCCGCTTCCGGTACGCTTGCTGTTCATCTCTATTCCAAATTCCCCATTCTCGACTCCCCACGACATGAGAATCATCAGTTTCAACGCCAACGGTATCCGCTCCGCCGCCAGCAAGGGCTTTTTCGATTGGCTCAAGCAGCAGAACGCCGACGTTACCTGCATCCAGGAAACCAAGGCTCAAGAAGATCAATTGATCGACCCGATGTTCCGACCGGATGGTCACCATAGCTTCTACAAGGATGCTTCTACCAAAAAGGGCTACAGCGGTGTCGCGATCTATGCCAAGCGCGAGCCGGATGAAGTCCGAACCGCTTTGGGCTGGGCTCCGTTCGACGATGAGGGGCGCTATATCGAGGCGCGCTTCGGCAACCTCAGCGTCGTTTCGTTCTACATCCCCTCTGGCTCATCGGGCGATTTGCGCCAGGGTTTCAAGTTTGAGGTGATGGCGTGGCTCAAACCCATTCTCGATCAATGGATGCACAGCGGCAGGGATTACGTCCTTTGCGGTGACTGGAACATCGTGCGCTCGGCGCTCGACATCAAGAACTGGAAATCCAACCAGAAGAATTCAGGTTGTCTACCCGCAGAGCGCGATTGGCTCAACGGCCTTTGCGATTCGGAATCCGACGCGGCGCGCGCCTGGGTGGATACCTATCGCGCGCTCCAACCGCAGGGCGAGGACTACACCTGGTGGAGTAACCGCGGCGCGGCGCGTGCCAACAATGTCGGCTGGCGCATCGACTATCAACTCGCTACCCCGGCACTGCGGCAACGATTGAAAGCGTGCTCAATCGAGCGCGAACAACGCTTTTCCGATCATGCGCCGTACGCCGTCGATTACCAGGACTAGGAATTATTTCGCCTCTTCTTCGATACGGCTCACGTCCGTTTCGGGAATGGCGGCGTCGATCAGGCCAGCGCGCGCCATCCATGCAAACAACGCTACGCCGGGCAAAGCGACCAGCGTAGTCATCAGATAGAAATCGACGTAGCCCATGGTTTCAATCAAGCCGCCAGCGGTGGTTCCGGTGAGGAAACGCCCAACGATTGAGGCAGCCGCCGAGAGCAGGGCAAACTGGGTCGCGGTAAATGAAAGATTGCACAGTGCCGACAGGTAGGCGACGACAACGACTCCACCGATGCCGCTGGCGAAATTCTCGAAACACATTGCGAAAGCAAGCATCCCGTTGCTATGGCCGATCTTGGCCAGCAAGGCAAACGACAAATTGGATACGGCCATCAAGATCAAGGCGAGCAGCACCGAGCGTTTCATACCCAGTTTCGCGTAGAGCAAGCCGCCGGCGAAGATGCCGACCAGATAGGCGACAAAGCCGAAGCCGATGTCGTATGTCGCGATCTCGTTGTTGCTGAATCCGAGATCGTCGAGCAAGAGCCTCAGTGTGAGATTGGCCAAGGTGTCGCCAATCTTGTGCAGCAAGACGAACAGCAGGACGAGCCATGCACCACGTCGACGGAAGAATTCGAAGAGCGGGGTAGTAATTGCGGAAATCGCGCCGGCGAAGCCGCGGCGCGGCAACGGCTCACGGTGACGTTTGGGTTCGCCTAGCCAGATTCCTGCAAACACGGCCGGCAGTACGAAAGCGGCGCACAGCATATAAGCGATGCCCCAGCCAAAAGCCCCGGCGACGAGCAGCGCAAGCGCGCCGGCGGTTACCGAGCCGATTCGCCAGCCATATTGAGACATGCCCGAGCCGACGCCGAGTTGGTTTGGCTGCAACAGCTCGATACGGTAGGCATCGATAACGATGTCGAACGTGGATCCGGCAACCCCAACCAGCACGGCAGCAATTGCCACAGTCTGCAGGCTGGCTTTGGGGTCGACCACGCCGAGAAAGCAAACGCTGGCGGCTACGAATGCTGCGGAAAGCCACAACCATGAGCGGCGCTGACCATAACGGCTGATCAGCGGCAGATGCAGTCGATCGACCAGCGGCGCCCACAGGAACTTGAGGTTGTAAACCAGAAAGGCGAGTGAAAAAGCGGTGACGCTGCGCTTGCTGATGCCGTCCTGGGCCAATCGTGTGGTCAGCGTCGCGCCGATCATCGCGTACGGAAAACCCGACGAAATGCCGAGCAGGAGCGCACCTACAACAGCAGGCTTCAAGTAGGGCTTGATCAAGGCGGGAAGCCCGCCAATTTGTGCAGGTGATTGGTCCGTCATGTCGACTATGCTAGTCGATTCATCGACTTCATCATGCGGAAAACCGCACGATCGCCATCGCGGTCAAACGCGCCATACAGCGCATTGCGATGACCAATCCGACTTCAGTGAAACTTGATGCATCTCGCTAAGTGCATTGTTGGTCATCGCTTTTGCCGTTCCTGGATCCGCTATTCATGCGATCGGCTGCGCCTGTTTCTTGATGGTGGCGCGATTCTTCAACTTCCTGCCCTCGCGGGGCGCTGTGGGCACCTTTGATCGAAGAATGAGTTCGGCTTCCTGAAACTTTCCATCATTGTTGCGACAATCAAGATGCCGCCAAAATCCGACTGAAAGCGATGGCCGAAATCCATATCCATAGTATCGACCAAGCGACCTACGAGCGCATGCTGGCGCTGGCTAGGGAGCGAGGGTGGTCGATCAATGAATTGGCGGTGCGCGCACTCCGTTATGCCGTCGGGCTGAGCAACGAGCATCTCGCCGGGCACGATCGCCAGGACATTGCGACCATGCGGGGAGTCTGGAACCAGAGCGAAAACCAGGCGTTTCACGAGGCCATGGAAGCATTCCGCCAGGTCGATTCCGGCCCGACTTTTGAGTCCGGTGACGCGAACAAGAAGCCGGACTAGCTCATTGAGCCGCTCGTTGGGCAATGGGCTAGGCGAACGCTTTCGATTACCGATCGAACCTGCCAAGACCGGGAGTAGGGTCGTGAGGCTTTACTCTGCTGGGTCGGCGCTGTGCGCTGACACTTCTCTTCCAAGCCCAACCAGATGCATTCATTCGAAGACTGAATGGACGAAGGGCGGAAGCAGCCAGGTTGTCAATCAGGGCAACGTCTTGCACTGCCGGCTTAGCGCAGCGCGCGGGCGCTCGCGTGCAAAGAGTGCGACACAGCTTAATGCTTGCCGGCGTGCACCGCACCCAGAACCCGCAATCCGCGCGCACCGGTCACGCTTGGCAAATTTCCGGGTTTGCCCTCAAGTCTTCGCCACGCCAACCAGGCAAACAAAGCCGCTTCGACAAAATCCGGATCGACGCCGACACTCGAAGTGCTGGCCAATGATACGGGGTGCAGTTCGCGGGCCAACGATGCCATCAGAGCGGCGTTGTGCACGCCGCCTCCGCACGCGAGCACGCTACGTACTGCGGCTCCGGATTCCTTCAAGGCCTTGGCGATACTGCGCGTCGTAAGAACCAGCAGAGTCGCCTGTACGTCGACGGCGCTGAGCGCATGGTGCTTGAGTCGCGCATCCAGCCAGTCGAGATTGAACACTTCGCGGCCGGTACTCTTGGGCGGTGGCGCGCGGAAGTAGGGATCGTTCAGCAACTCGCGCAGCAAATCAGTGTCGGCAAATCCTGAGCTCGACCAGACGCCGCCGATGTCGCAAGCCGTTCCGCGATGACGTGCGTTCCACGCATCGAGAAGGCAGTTTGCCGGTCCAGTATCAAAACCGAGGACGTCTTGTTCGCTATTGAGCAGGCTGAAGTTGGCGATACCGCCAAGATTGAGCAGAGCACAGGGCACAAGCGCTGTAAATGCGGCGGCGTGAAAAGCCGGTGCCAACGGAGCGCCCTGACCGCCGGCGGCAACGTCAGCGCGGCGAAAATCGGCGATCGTGCAGATGCCCGTTCTTTCGGCTATCACCGAGGCATCACCAATCTGCAGCGAAAACGGATAGCGACCATCGGGGCGATGCCTGACGGTCTGGCCATGTGAGCCTATCGCGCTGATAGCCGCTGGCGACACGCCAGCTCCTGCGAGCAACTGCAGCGCGGCATCGGCGAAACACTCACCGACGGCGACGTCGAGGGCGCCGAACTCGTCCAGTGAAATCGACGCATCGGCTGCCGTCAGTGCAAGCAGCCTTTGGCGAATTTCTGGAGGATATTCAAGCGTTCTCGTCGCGATGACTTCGATCGTTGGCTCGAATCGAACCAGCGCCGCGTCAATACCGTCCGCGCTAGTTCCCGAGATCAAGCCAAGAAACAGGTCCGGCATCGGGATCGAATCAGTCCCGTCGCGCCAAATGCACCGATTCGACCATCTTCAGACGAGCCAAAAGCACCGACGAGCCCTTGTTGAAACGAGCCAGTTCAGTCGCTGGCAACGGCTCTTCCTTGGGTAGGGTGACGGTCAATGGGTCGCGATGCTGGCCGTTTATACGGAATTCGTAGTGCAGGTGTGGGCCGGTGGCCAATCCGGTCATGCCGACATAGCCAATGACCTGACCTTGGCTGACATGCTGGCCTATGCGGCCGGCGGCGAATCGCGACATATGGCCGTAAAGCGTGGTGAATTTGCCTTGGTGCTGCAAAATGACAACGTTGCCGTAGCCGTTTTGCTTGCCACGAAAGACAATCTTACCCTCCCCGGCGGCCCGAATCGGGGTGCCGCTCGGTGCGGCGTAGTCAACACCGCGATGGGCACGCATCTTGCCGAGGATCGGATGCATGCGGCCGACCGTGAACTTCGACGAGATACGTGTGAATTCGACCGGCGTACGCAGAAACGCCTTGCGCAGCGGTCGGCCATCTTCGGTGTAGTAGAGCGTCTCACCCTTCGAGTTGGTGAAGCGAATCGCGGTGTAGCGCTTGCCCTGATTGATGAATGTCGCGGCGATGATGTCGCCTCCGCGGAGCTGTTCGCCATCGCGATAGACCTGGTCATAAATCACGCTGAAGCTGTCGCCAAGGCGCAGATCCTGGGCGAAATCGATGTCGTAGCCGAATGCATTGGCCAGGCGAAGCGTCATCAGGTCGCTCATTCCGGCTTGATCACCGGCCTCGAACAACGAGCTGTTGATGACTCCATGAGCCACCTCGACGCGGCGCTCGACGGCTCGATCCTGGATCGTCTCGGAGACTTTTCCTGATGAGAAATGCAAGGTCACGCGTGCCGCATCACCTCGATCAAAGCGCAGAGCGCGAAGATTTCCGGAAGCATCGATATCGAAGGCAAACTCGTCGCCCGGCCGAATCTGGCGCAATGCGGTGGCGTCGGACTGCGCATCCAGAGCGCGCTGAAGATCGCGCGGATCCAAACCTTGCTCGCGGAAGATATCGGAAAGTGACTGGCCGGCCTTGACCGCTGCGATCTTCCAATCCGGCTCGTTGCCGCCGTCGGCAGCGAGGCTTGCAATCGTTGCCACGTCGCTGGCACTGGCAGGCAGCGGCGGCAGCGGCAGTTGCAGCGTGGTCAATGAGCTAGTCGATACATCGTTGCGCGTCGCACTGGCAAACGTTGGCATGATTACGCCAACAAGGATCGTCATCAGCACGGCCGTACCGCCGAGAATCCAGTGCTCACGACGCCACGACACCGGAGCAACTGCGACGTTTCGCAGGAACGTCCAAGTCTGATTGCGCAAATAGGTCTTTATATGTTGACGGCGCGCATGCTGCCGGAGCGGCGCGCGGTTCATGTCAGGATTCGCGTTTTGGGGAGGCGGATTCGTTTCGCTCACAATCGCGTTCCATGGACAGGCCGCGTACCATAACGGGGCGTTGCAACCGCCGTCAATGTCAACGATGGCAAGGGGTTGCAAAACATTTCTCGATTAACGAACACTTAACTGATTTGTTACTTTCAGGCCGATTTCAGGGTGAATTGGGCCGATCAATCTGAACGAACAGAGGAATTCATGACCGACATTCAATCCGCACTCGATCTGATAGGCCGCGGTGCCGAGGAGATCATAAAGCGCGAGGAATTGGAGGCGCGTCTGAAGCTGGGTCGCCCGTTGCGGATCAAGGCGGGCTTCGATCCCACGGCGCCGGATCTGCATATCGGCCATACCGTGTTGCTCAACAAGATGCGCCAGTTCCAGGATCTGGGGCATCAGGTGATATTCCTGATCGGCGATTTCACCGGGATGATCGGCGATCCGACTGGCAAGAACGTCACGCGCAAAGCGCTAACGCGTGAAGATGTCGAGGCGAATGCGGTCACTTACACCGAACAGGTGTTCAAAGTACTCGATCGAGAGCGCACGGAAGTCCGCTTCAATTCGGAATGGTTCGGTGCGATGAGTGCGTCGGACATGATCAAGTTGGCCGGGCAGCACACGGTCGCGCGCATGCTCGAGCGCGACGATTTCTCTAAACGTTATGCCGCCCAGCAATCCATTTCTATCCATGAGTTTCTTTACCCACTTGTGCAGGGCTACGACTCCGTGGCGCTGAAAGCCGACGTCGAACTCGGTGGCACCGACCAGAAGTTCAACTTGCTGATGGGTCGCGGCCTCCAGGAGACCTACGGCCAGCTGCCGCAGATCGTGCTGACGATGCCGCTGCTTGAGGGGCTGGATGGCGTCAACAAGATGTCGAAGTCTCTCGGCAACTATATCGGCATCAACGAGCCTGCCATCGACATTGTCACCAAGACGCTGAAGATCGGCGATGAATTGATGTGGCGCTGGATTGAATTGTTGAGCTTTGAAATATCCCTTGCTGAGGTCGCCACCCTCAAGCGCGATATTGCATCCGGTGAACTCAACCCTCGCGATCTCAAGCTGCGCCTGGCTAGAGAGCTGGCGACGCGTTTCCACGATGCGTCGGCCGCAGAGCAGGCCATTGCTGGCTGGAACGCGGTCGTACGTGGCCAGGGCGATACCAGCCAACTGCCGCTGAGCGACATTGTCGTTCCGGCCGACGGGTTGCGATTGGCGGCCTTGTTGACGGCGTGTGGTCTGACGCCGAGTAACTCCGAGGCCAACCGCAAGATCAAGGAAGCTGCCGTGCGCATCGACTCCGAAGTAGTGATCGACGCGCAGCTTGTATTTACGCCAGGGTTTGAAGGCGTATTGCAGGTAGGCAAGCGCAATTTCTCGCGGGTTCGCCTCATCGCAAGTTAGTCAATTCGACCTGCATCGCTGCGACATATTGGCCACATCGAAAAAATAATCCTCATCCCTCTTTCACAAACGAAACGCCTCGGTTAGGATGCGCGCCCCGCGACGAGAGGCTGAGCAATTGGCAGGTGTTTCGGGGAGATCGCGAGGATGTTGCGGGGCGTCAAAATAGTTCTCGCAAGGTGTTGAC
>JBDSPX010000284.1:0-8537 GCA_039930065.1 Dokdonella sp. | reverse complement strand
GCGAAAAATGACCGGATGGAACGCGCTGATCCGGTTCCGCCGCATGCTGGGTCTGTTCGCATTCTTCTATGCCAGCCTGCATCTGACGATCTATCTGGTCGTCGATCTCGGCGGATTCTGGTCACAGATCCTGGTCGAAATTGCCAAGAAACCCTTCGTTACGGTCGGATTCCTCGCCTGGCTACTGATGATCCCACTGGCGATCACCTCGACCAAGGGCATGATGCGTCGACTCGGACGCAACTGGCAGCGTCTGCATCGACTCGTCTACATCAGTGGAGTTTTCGCTGCCCTGCATTTTCTTTGGCAGGTCAAATATGGCAAGACCATCGCCGCGCTTGAACCGGTCGTCTACGCGGGAATTTTTCTACTGCTGATGCTCGCCAGGGTTCCGCGATGGCTCAAACAGCGACGCACAAAGGCTCGTGTTCCCGCGGCGCCATCCGTTGCCGTCGATTTAAGGGATCAGTAGTTACCAAACCAGATCAATCCAGCGATACCGAGGCCAATCAGCGCGGCAGCCGCAATCAGCCACCAGATTCCGCTATTACCTTCGTCGCTGTTCGTCACCTCGAACGTGACCGGATCTTCCATCTGGATCGCATCAAGCGTCTGCGTGATCGCAGGCGCCATTTGCGCTGGAGTCGGCATACTTTTCCCGCGTGCCGCGTAGCCGGGCGCTTCGAGAACGAAACGATTGCGTCCGAACGTGATCTGGTCACCCGGATGCAACACGGCCGTCTTCAAGCGTACGCCGTTGATTTCAGCGCATGCCGGTGAGCCGACTTCACGGAAGTAGATGGCATCCTCGGTGGTATCAATCGAAGCGTGCCGCTCGCTCAACTGTGGCTCGTCGATATCCAGTCCACGACTGCCCTTGCCGATGGCAAGTCGGTCGCCAACCCGCACTGTCTTGCCAAAATGGTCGCCTGAAATCCCGCGAAGGACGACGCGGGAATCCTCGCCAGTTATCGCCGGCGCCACCTCAGGGGGAACCCGGATATCGATGACCGCATCGCTGTCCGGCAGCAGAGTGACCGCGACATCATCGAAATTGATCACATCGCCAAGTCGGAGCAAGGCCTTCTCGAGGACCGGACGGGCATTGACATGGGTGCGTGCCTGCGCGTCGAGGACCTCAAGAATCATGCCGCGCTTGTCAATGACAAATCGCGCATGCCAGGGCTTGACCCCACTCGCGTCGAGTTTGATCGAATTGCCCTGCGCTGAACCAATGCCGGTAACGCCGTCATCGACGAGCACATCCGCATGTTCCGCGTTGGAAAAACTCAGTCGCATCGGCGCCCGGATTATGAATGTGTCGGCACTTTAGCAGGATGCGCGAAACCTGACACCTGCCCCGAATCGAGCGATTGCCAGCGTCTCGGGTTCGCCGCTTGAGCGCGAGACGTCTTCTGCCCCATGCACTACTCGGGCATCATAGGCATCGTCGCGCAACGCGCTCGTGTTGGCGTAACCGGAGAAGATGCATGGCGCAAATCGATATTCGCCGCAAACACCACCTTTCAACCCCTGAAGCTCGCAAGGCCGTCAACAAGCTGGCCAAGTCGATTGCCAAGGAATTCGATCTTGAGTGCGCCTGGGAGGGTGACACGCTGGCGTTTTCGCGCAGTGGCGTGGATGGCCATATTGCCCTCGAAAAGGGCGAAGTCCACGTCTACGCCAAGCTTGGCTTCGTCATGGGCATGATGAAACCGATGATCGAAAGCGAGATCAACCGGCATCTGGACGAGCAGATCACCTGATGTTGGTCATCAAGGCTGCGCACAAGCCAGTCAATCCATCGCGCCATCAGAAGATTGCCCTCGCCGTTGCGGGCGGCGGTCCGATTGGTGGCATTTTCGAGATAGGTGCAGTTCGCGCACTCGAAGATGCCATCGAAGGGCTCGACATGAATGCGCTGGATGTCTACGTCGGCATCAGCTCGGGCGCTTATGTCGCGGCGAGCCTGGCGAATCGGTTGACCACGGCCGAATTGTGTCGAATCTTTATCACCGGCGATTCCGACCAATTCAGTTTCCGCCCCGAAAATTTCGTGCGGCCGGCGATCTACGAATACCTGCGCCGGCTGTCCAGTGTTCCGCGCCTGCTGCTCAATGGGCTCACGGAATTTGCCCGCCATCCATTCGATCTTCGTTTCTCCGACAGCCTGATCAAGCTCGGCAGCTTGCTGCCCACCGGCCTGTTCGACAATGAGGCGATCGAGCGTTTTCTGCGCGACGCGTTCACCGCACACGGTCGCAGCAATGATTTTCGCGAACTCGAACGCAAGCTGGTCATCGTCGCTGTCGAGCTCGACAGCGGCCAGGCCGTGCGTTTCGGCACCGAAGGTCACGATGACATTCCGATCTCGCGAGCCATCGCAGCAAGTTCCGCCCTGCCCGGCCTGTACCCGCCGGTCGCCATCAACGGCAAGTATTTTGTCGATGGCGCGCTCCGTCACACCGTGCATGCATCGGTTGCCATGGATGCCGGCGCCGAACTCGTCATCGCGATCAATCCGCTGGTTCCCATCGATACGACAAACGCCATAGCGCTCGGCAAACTTTCGCCGACGAGTCTGATGGAAGGCGGCTTGCCATCCATTCTGTCGCAGATGTTCCGCACACTGCTGCAATCGCGCATGCATGCCAGCATGCCGAAATACGAGCGCAAGTACACCAATTCCGATCTGCTCCTGATCGAGCCGGAGCATGACGATACGGACATGTTTTTTACCAATGTCTTCAGTTTCGTTCACCGCGAAAGGCTTGCCGAGCACGCCTATCAGTCGACCTTGAATGATCTGCGTGCGCACCGACGCGTGCTTGCACCGTTACTGAAGCGCCACGACCTCAAACTGCGGGACAAGGTGCTCGATGACCCTGAGCGCACTCTGCTCGGAAGTCTTGAGCTGAAGCCGCCGAGACGTTCACAGGCCACGTCACAACTGCATCGTGCGCTGGACGAACTGGATCTGGCGATTGAGCGCGGCAAGCCGGTCAGCAAGCAGCGAAAGCTGCCGGCACGACGAATTGCCGCGAAACGCGCGCGCGGATCAACGGCCGGCAGTTCGTGATCACGCCACGTCGACTATTTGCTCCACGAATCGGGAATATCATTCGCCAGCGTCCACGTATCCCGTGCCCATCCCATCCAAGGAATCTGACATGTCCAAGCCCAAGCCAAAGCTGAAATCCAAGGCCGCACCCGCCGAGTCGAAGGCGTCGACACGCGCCGGCGGCAAGTCGATCGTCGAATCCGCGCAGCACATCTGGCTGGCCGGACTTGGCGCATTCGCCAAAGCGCAGGACGAAGGCACTCGCTTGTTCGAAGCGCTCGTTCGCGAAGGCGTTTCGCTCGAACAGAAGACGCGCAAGATGACTGCAGGAAAGGCCGATGAGGCACGCGGCGCGGTTGAAGCTGCAGTCGGTCAGGTCAAGGAGCGCAGCCAGGAAACCTGGGACAAGCTCGAAAAAGTTTTCGAGAATCGCGTCTCGCGCGCACTCAACCACCTCGGCGTACCGGGTAGTACTGAACTCAAGTCGCTGACCGCGCGCGTCGAAAATCTCGCGCGGGAAGTGCACAGCCTCAATGCCAAGCCCGCCGCCAAGTCAGCCAAGTCATCGACCAAGCCAGCCAGCAAACCGGCAGCTCGCCCTGCTCCAGCGAAGAGCGGCGCAACGCGCTCGGTAAAGCGGGTCAAGGATGAACTCGCCGACGTCGCTCGCGAACTCGAATCCGCACAGCTCAAGCAAGCGAATGCGAAGGCCGGCAAGGCCAAGCCGAAGAAGACCGCCATGAAGAAAGCGACCGCGAAGAAAAAAGCCGCCAGCTGATTCGATCCATCCAGTTCGAGAAAGCCTCGCCGTCATTGGCGAGGCTTTTTTATATCCGACTATCGCAGTACCGAAAGTCCCGATGCGTGGCTACCAGTGAACTCCGCGCATGATTGCGGCAAAAGCAACCTGTTCAGAGGATGGCCCCTGCTGGATTTCCTGACGTACGCCCTTGATACCTTTTGCCGCCGACGAATCCGGGAACAGACGGAATGCGGTGTTCATGACGATTTCGTAAGCGCGTGGCGAAACCGAATAGAACAGCTGGGCAAAGATGCCAGTGCGCGTCGCCACCCGCACCGGTCGTTCGATGATGGCCCCAACCACCAGATCGGCCGCCTCTTCCGGGCTCAAGGTTGGCACCGAGTCGTACATTTTGGTCGGCGCGATCATCGGCGTCTTGACCAGCGGCATATTGATGGTGGTGAAGTTGATGCCCTGGTCCGAGAATTCAGCCTGGGCGCAACGTGAAAATGCATCGAGCGCGGCCTTGGATGATACATAGGCCGAAAAGCGTGGCGCATTGGTGAGTACACCAATCGACGAAATGTTGATGATATGACCGCGATGACGCTCGGTCATCTTCGGCAGAAAGCCCATGATCAAGCGCAGCGAACCGAAATAGTTGAGCTGCATCGTGCGTTCAAAATCATGGAAGCGATCGTAACTCGACGCGATCGCACGACGGATGGAACGCCCTGCGTTGTTGATCAGGATATCGACGCCACCATGCTCGCTGGTCACCTGAGCGACGAAGGCGTCGCATGACGTCAGATCGGCAAGATCAACCTTGTAGGCATGGCAACTTCCGCCAGCGGCTTCAATCTCGACACGTGCCGTCTCAAGTTCCTCGGACCCGCGCGCGCAGATGACCACTTTGGCGCCCGCTGCCGCGACCTTGAGCGCAACCGCCTTGCCAATGCCGGATGATCCGCCTGTGATCACGACGACCTTGCGTCGGACTTTGCCGGACAACGAATGATCGACGAACAATGCTGGGTCGAGGTGACGCTCCCAGTAATCCCACAGTCGCCATGCATAGGTCTGCAGCTTGGGTAATTTGATTTTTGATCCGCGCAGCGCACGATCCGTTTCGCGTGTATCGAAGCGCGTCGGATAATTGACGAAGCGCATGATTTCGGCGGGAATGCCGAAGTCGCGCATGAACGTACCCAACATGCGCTTGATGGGCGGAAGATTGGACAAGGCGTGACGGATCGTGCTCGGAATGAAGGCAAACATGCGTGCATCGATACGCATGCTCATCTTCGGCGCGTGGCCTGCATGCGCGAAGATGTTCAGTACTTCGCCAATCCGGCGAGGTGCTGGATCAGTCAGATGAAAACAATGGTTGTCGAGCTTAGGCACATGCGCAATGTGATCCATCGCTGCCGCGACCCAATCCACCGGCACCAGATTCAAACGCCCGCCCTCAAGCCCGATGGTCGGCATCCACGGCGGCAGCATTTCGCGCATTTTCTTGATCAGGCCGAAGAAATAGTAGGGGCCATCGATCTTGTCCATCTCGCCATTCTGCGAGTTGCCGATAACGATACCTGGCCGATAGATGCGAAACGGCCGCTTGCATTCGGAACGCACGATCCCTTCGGAATCGTGCTTGGTACGGAAATACACGTTATCGAGTCCTTCAGCCTCATCGAACATGTCTTCGCGAAATACACCTGGATAAAGACCCGCAGCGGCGATCGAGCTGGTGTGATGGAAACACCCGGCCTTGAGCACCTCGGCGAGTTGCACCGCATGCCGCGTCCCGTCGATATTGGCGCGGACCTGACTGGCTTCGTCGGCGCTGAGATCGTACAGCGCGGCAAGGTGGAAAAAATGAGTGATCTTGCCCGACAGGGTTTTTTGCATCGCCGCGGACACGCCAAGCTTGGGTTTTTCCAGATCGCCGGCAACGGCTATGAGGCGATCTTTTTCCGCGCCGAGTCGCTCGCGCAGTTCATCGAACCTGGCCATCGATTCCTTGCGCACGAGGCAATAGATCCGGCCTTTGCGCAACAACAACTTCTCCAACAGATGACGACCGATGAAGCCGGTTGCGCCAGTCACGAAATACGTCATTTCCCCACTCCCTTGCAGATTGAACGGGCCGCAGTGATTCGGCCATTGCTGATGGTCGAGGACGCCACCGTATGGACAGCATAGTCGCCCATCGAAATCGTTTCCACGCAAGATGGTCTGCGCGCACGGTCGCGTTGACCGAGTTGTGGGTGCATGATAGAAAGTTCGGGCGCAGGGGCGCATCAACTTGGGTCGAAAACCATGTCAAAGCTTCAAGCCAACTTCGAGAAAGCCGCCGATGACATCAAGAAGTTGAGTGACCGACCTGACAACGACACGTTGCTGAAGCTGTATGCGCTCTACAAGCAGGGTGCCGATGGCGATGTGACGGGGCCAAAGCCTGGTTTCTTTGATTTCGTCGGCACCGCGAAATATGAGGCTTGGGCCAAACTTCAGGGCATCGCTCAGGACGAGGCAAAGCAGAAATATATCGATCTCGTCGCCAAGCTGCGCGCCTGACCGCCGCGCCACCTCGCAGGGGAACCCGATGGCGCGCCAAACCCGCGAGCTCATACTTGAAACCGCGCTGGCCATGTTCAATAACCAGGGCGAGCCGAACGTCACCACCAACCATATTGCCGACGAGCTCGGCATCAGCCCTGGCAATCTTTACTATCACTACCGCAACAAGGACGACATCATCGGCCAGTTGTTCGCGCGCTACGAACAACGCATCGATGAAGCCTTGGTCGTTCCTGACGATCGCCTGCCCAACCTCGAAGACGTCTGGTTGCAGCTGCATGTCATTTTCGAGTGCATGTGGGACTACCGATTTGTCTACCGCGATCTGGTCAATATCCTTTCACGAAACCGCAAGCTGCGCCTGCATTTCGGACGCATCCTCAAACGCGCCTCGGAGAATGCTGGCGGCGTCATGCGTGGACTGGCTGCAGCGGGCATCTTTCGCGCGAGTGCCGACGAGATCCGTGCCACGGCGGAAAATATTGTCCTGGTTGCCTCGTTCTGGCTCAATTTCGATGCCGTGCGCCATGGCAAGACCGAATCCGGACAACTCGACATCGGCCGTGGCATACATCAGGTAATGATGCTGATTGCGCCATTTCTGCGCGATTCCGAACGACTGCATCTGAATACGCTGGCCAGCGCCTACCTGCGTTGAGCCCACAACGCAGAACGGCCGCACAAGGCGGCCGTTCTTCATCGATCAATGGCTGTATGCGATTACTTCGCCGCGCGCAACTGGCGCGAGAGCTTGTCGACGCGTGCAATCAACGCATCAACGTCAGCCTTTGACGGGATTCCCGCATACGACATGACGCGACCCATGCCGTGCTCGAGCTTTGCTTCCGCGTCGCTGCGGATCGCCTTGAGGCGAATCTTGACTGGCTGCATGCGGGTTTCGACAACACTGAGAGCTTCGCTCGACAGCTTGCGAACGATTTTTTCGCTGCGCTGCTGATAGGACTTGCCTTCAGTGACCATCACTTCGAACAATTCCAGACCCTGTTTCTGTGCGATCGAAAATGCGCCGAGTCCGGCAAGCCATACCTTGCGGCTCTTGTCGGCAGTCGTTGTCATCGGTGTCTTGGCTTTGTTGCTCGCCTTGATCTGCTTGCTCACGTTGCGTCTCCTGATTGGGGAAGTTCGCCACGGTTGGGCGATGCACGCATCATCGCTGTTCGAGCTTGAGCTTTCACACTACTGATTGATCACGTCGATGATGTCGTTTCGAGAACCGCGAGCAACTACCAGTTCGGCCGGATCTGATTGCTTTCGTGCTGGCGGTCCCAGGCGCGCAGTTCGTCGCGAATATGTGCGATCCCTTGCCGACCGAGCGCGCCACGCTTTTCATCGAGAACCACGGCATCGAGCAACTCGGCCAAGCGCTGAACCGTTGGCAACAGCGCGTCCCATGCATCCAGCGCAGACAACGGCCCCGGCAACGCCATGAAAAAGGTGACGCCCTGGGTATCCAGCGAATCGATTTCGGCCATGTCGAAATGACCGGGTTTGAGCATATTGGCCATGCTGAAAATCGGCCCGGCTTCAGGCTTCCCGGCCAGCATCCGATGGAAGATTCCGCGATCACCGAATTCGAGCCCAGCCTTCTCGGCGGCGACAACGAGGTCGCTGCCGGCAATCAATTCTCCGTCGCGCGCGCAGACCAACAACGTGACGATGCGCTCGATTGGACCATCCGGGCGCACACCGACCGGTGATTTCGCGGCACGACGCGGTCTGGATTTCGACTTGGTTGACGAACTCTCGGAGGATGCATCGTGATCGACCACTCCGAGCAGATCAAACTGTTCGCCACTGCGCGCGTCTTCGTTAGCCGGGTCAACCTCGACATTCGAGGCAAACGTCGGTTCAACCCGTTCCGAAGACGGTTTGCGGAACAAGGTACGCTTGCCCTGCCCCGGCTTTCGCGGTCGGCCGAAGAAGTAGATCAGCGCCAAAACCATCAGGCCGACGATGAAAATGATCACGCGCATTTCAGTCGCGCTCAATGCTTGTTGCTCCATGCGAAATCCTCAGGCTGCGCCGGCCAGTTTAGCCGCTTCGGCAAGATCGACCTGAACCAGTCTTGACACGCCGGGTTCGCGCATCGTCACACCGCACAGCTGACTAGCCGCTTCCATCGTCGATTTA
>JBDSPX010000283.1:0-11182 GCA_039930065.1 Dokdonella sp. | reverse complement strand
GGCGTCTTCAACTGGGCCAGGTGTTCGACGAACGAACGGATTCCGCCCGCGTATTCAAAGACATCATGACGATCCGTGCGCTCATCGGTGAGTTCGATGCGCACACCGGAGTTGAGGAAGGACAATTCGCGCAGGCGCTTGGCGAGGATGTCGTAATGGAATTCGACATCGGAGAAAATCGTCTTGCTCGGCAGGAAGCGCACCGTCGTGCCGCGTCGTGTTGAAGGGCCAACCACTTTGAGCGGAAACTGCGGGTCGCCGAGGCGATATTCCTGATAGTGCTCACTGCCCTCGCGATAGATCGTCAGCCAAAGCTGTTCGGACAGGGCATTGACCACCGAAACGCCGACGCCGTGAAGACCACCGGAAACCTTGTAGCTGTTGTCGTCGAACTTGCCGCCCGCATGGAGGACCGTCATGACGATTTCCGCCGAAGACTTGCCCTCCTCATGCATGCCGACAGGAATGCCGCGACCGTTGTCGACCACGCTGACCGATCCGTCGACATGGATGGTTACCGAGACTTTGTCTGCATGACCCGCCAGCGCTTCATCGATCGAGTTGTCGACCACCTCGAAGACCATGTGATGCAGGCCTGAACCGTCATCGGTGTCGCCGATATACATACCAGGCCGCTTGCGGACGGCGTCAAGGCCTTTGAGAACCTTGATCCTGCTTGAATCGTATTGCTCGCTCATGGGACTCCGCTGTCATCGGTTGCCGATCCGGCGCAGGACGCGCCCGATCTGGAACTCAAGACGTCGATTATAGCAGTCAGCCGTTGATTCGACCTTGTTCCACGTGGAACACACGCACTTCGTTTGTTGACGGATCAATCACTTGGGGCCGCTCGGTTCCGCTCAATAGAACCTGCGCCCCGCTCGCCCGCAGCTCCGCAAGAACCTGAGACTGATGTGCTTCATCAAGCTCGGAAGAAAGGTCGTCCATACAAAGAACAGGCCATTCTCCAAGCTCCGATGCAAACACCCGCGCTTGCGCAAGAACCAGGGCAAGCGCACACAACTTCTCCTGGCCCCGCGAAAGATGCTCCCGGCGAGGCGCGCGTTCAAAGCTGATCAACCAATCGGCTCGATGCGGCCCCTTTCCCGTATGGCCCCGCTCCCGATCGCGTCCTCGGCTTTCGCTCAAAGCTTCGTCCAACGACTGACCGATCTTCCAGCCCTGATCCAACGCGATCTCGGCGACACCAAGCTCACCAAGAAATTGTTCCAGAAGGCTGGCAAGCATAGGCCGCAGGCGCGCCACATATTCAGCTCGGTAACGTGCAATAGCCTCCCCGGAAACCACCATCTCGACTTCCCAGGGTTCGAGATAGGCGTCACTGCCGCCCTCCCGCAAGCACGCATTGCGTTGCCGTAACGCGCGCTGATACCGCCTCCACTGTAAAAGAAAGTCATGTTCCACGTGGAACACACCCCAATCGAGATATCGACGCCGCTCTTCTGCAACGCCGCTGATTAACTCATGAGAACCGGGTTCGAAACAGATAACTGCACAGCGCTGCACCAATTCAGCGATTCCGACGCCTTGTCCATCGCATCGGGATTCGAGCTTCCCACCACTGCGTGAAAGCCCGAGTCGGTATTCGGTCGACTCGTTCCGTTGCAAGCGACCAAAAATCGAGAATCCAGAACTGCCGATGCGACTCAGGCTATCCCGCACACCCCGCCTAAACGACCGACCATGCGAAAGCAGGAATACCGCCTCAAGCACGCTGGTCTTGCCGGCACCGTTGGCACCCGCAAAAAAATTCCAGCCCGGCGCGAGCAAAATCTCCGCCTCTTGAAAAATCCGGAAATCCTTGATCCGCAACTCAGCCAAGTACACAACCGATCCTCCAGAAAAGAAAAAACCCGCGCATCGAAAAATGCGCGGGTCTCAAGTACACACAGTGGAAGTGCCTCAGAGACGCAGCGGCATCACGACATGCCGCGTGTCTTCCGAATCCACTTTGCGCAGCAGACAACTCGATTGCGCATCACGCAGACTCAATACGATCTCATCACCGCTCAATGCGGCTAACGCATCCATCAGGTAATTAACGTTGAAGCCCACACTGAGATCCGAAACCGGCGTCTGCACTTCGAGCTCCTCAACAGCTTCTTCCTGTTCGGGGTTGTGCGCCACGATACGCAGCTTGTTTGGGTTCACCTCAAGCTTTACTCCACGATACTTTTCGTTCGAGAGAATTGCCGCTCGCTGCAAAGCAAAACGCAACTCTTCGCGACCCACTCGAACCTCCTTGTCGGCACCGATTGGAATCACCGCTTCGTAGTCAGGAAAACGACCATCAATCAACTTCGAGGTGAAAGTAACCGAATCGCGACGCACGCGAATATGGTTACGGCCGAGTTCCAGCTCAACCATGCCATCCCCCGCTTCGAACAAACCCTGCAATTCGAGCACGCCCTTGCGTGGAATGATGATCTGGCGCCGCGCGGTAACTTCCGTATCAAGTTCTGTTTCGGTCAGCGCCAGACGATGACCATCGGTCGCCACACAACGCAGCGTCTTTTCGCGAAGATCGAGCAACAAACCATTGAGGTAGTAACGAACATCCTGGTGTGCCATCGCAAAAGCGGTGCGTGAAAACAAATCCTTGAGCACCGACTCTTTCAAGCTGACCCTTTCGACGACATCGATGTTCTCGATGACAGGAAATTCGGTTGCCGGCAAGGTTGCCAACGTGAAGCGACTGCGACCAGCGCTGAGCGCTACGCGGTCACCTTTTTGTTCAACCTTGACGCGTACGCCGTCGGGAAGCGCGCGACAAATATCAAACAACTTTCGGGCGGGAATCGTTACTTCGCCAGGATCAAGGTCCTCGGCTGCCGCATGAGCCACCATTTCCACTTCGAGATCAGTACCTGTAAAGGAGACTCCCTCCGAACTGACGTTGACGAGCAGGTTCGACAACACGGGCAAGGTCTGTCGTCTTTCGACAACGCCAACGACTTGCTGCAGCGGCTTCAGCAAGGCTTCTCGAGGAAGAATGAAACGCATGATGGGTCCCTTCCTATTTCTGTCTTTGTTTGGAATGAAAGCTTGTGGTAGTAGTTGTTCTCGGGGGATAACCTGAAACCACCTATAAACATCTTTTATATCAATAACTTGCGCATAAGAATCGAGGTGGAAAACCAACTCGGCCCACTGTGCATGATCTGTGGATAATTCTAACCCGTTCAACAACCCACAGGTTGTCCACAGGTCATCAACCGGTCAAGTTGCGTATCAGCTTGTCCCAGTCCTGATTGAGTTTGCCATCGGTTTCGCGCAGGCTTTTGATAGTCCGGCAAGCGTGCAAGACGGTCGTATGGTCGCGTCCACCAAAGGCGTCGCCAATTTCTGGAAGACTGTGTTCGGTCAACTCCTTGGCCAGCGCCATCGCCATCTGACGCGGACGCGCCACCGAGCGGCTGCGGCGCTTCGAGAGCAGATCAGCGATGCGCAACTGGTAGTACTCGACAACGATTTTTTGGATATTCGAAATCGTTATCGCCTGCGCGTGCACGGTCAGCAGATCGCGCAAGGTTTCCTGGGCGAACGCCACATCGACCGCGCGGCCTCCGAAATTCGATCGCGCGATCAGCGTATTCAAAGCACCTTCCAGATCACGCACGTTCGAACGCATGCGTTTGGCGATGAGGAACGCGACATCCTCCGGCAAATCGACCCCTTTGCTCGCCGCCTTGCTCAACAGGATGGCCGCGCGGGTCTCAAAATCGGGCGGTTCGATGGCTACCGAGAGACCCCAACCCAGGCGTGACTTGAGCCGTGGCTCCAGATTCTCGACTTCCTTCGGAAACCGATCGCAGGTAAGGATGATCTGCTGCTTACCGTCAAACAGCGCATTGAAGGTATGGAAAAACTCTTCCTGGGTTGTGTTCTTGCCGGCGAAAAACTGGATATCGTCGATCAGCAGCGCATCGACACTGCGAAAGCGGCGCTTGAACTCATCCATGTTCTTTGTTCGCAAAGCGTCGATCATGCTGCCGACGAATTGTTCCGAACGTAAATACAGCACCTTGCATGCAGGATTGTTCTGCCGCATGAGATTGCCGGCAGCATGCATCAGATGTGTCTTGCCGAGTCCGGTACCTCCATATAGAAGGAGTGGATTGAACGCTCGACCCGGATTGGTCGCCACCTGGATTGCGGCCGCCTTGCCGAGTTCGTTGGTCTTGCCCTCGACGAAACTCTCAAACGTGTAATTCGGATCGAGGTTGTGTGGGTCTCCGGGGCGCTCGCCGGGCTTTCCTGCACTAGCGGTTTTCTTCACCGCCGGCTTTCGAGTGCCCAACGTGCCGACACCGAGATTGATGCTGACGGCCGAGCCATGCTGATATTCGATCACGGCGCGGATTCTCGCCAGAAACCGTTCGCGCACCACCTCGAGGGTGTAATCGTTCGGGGCTAACAGCCGCAACCCTTCTTCGCTCTCACGAGCCTGCAGGGGTTTCAGATAAGTCTGAACGTCCTCGGCCCCGAATTCCGTTTCCAGACGCTCGATGCAGCGTCCCCAAAGCTCGCTCATGATTCCTCTATGCTGTGATTGATTCGATGACACGGGCGAGCGGTTGCCCGGCGCGAACCGTGCAGTCTACTCGCGCGAGCTTAATTGACGCCAGCGAAACGCCTTGACGCGCGGGCCGCGCCACCCCTATCATTCGCGCCCTTTTCCGAAAGTCCGGCGCCGCCTCATGGCCACCAAACGTACCTACCAGCCGAGTAACCTCAAGCGCGCCCGTACCCACGGTTTCCGCGCCCGCATGAAGACCCGTGGTGGTCGCGCCGTCATCAACGCGCGCCGTGCCAAGGGCCGCAAGCGTCTCGCTGTCTGATTCAGCTGCTCGCGGTGGCATGGGGCTTTATAGCTACCCGCGCACCGCGCGTCTGCTCAAAGCCGGCGATTTCGCCGCGCTGCGCGGAAATTCCAAGCGCATCAGCGCACGTCATTTTCTCGCCGAGGTCTCCCCGAACGCCCAACCGACCTGCCGTCTAGGCCAGGCCGTGTCTCGGCGTGTCTCCAAGCGCGCCGTCGACCGCAACCGCATCAAGCGTCTTGCGCGCGAAAGTTACCGCCACATTTTTGCCGGTCTACCGTGCGTGGATATCCTGCTGATCGCCCGTTCGAGTGCGGTAAAAACGCCCTCTTCCGAATTGCGCGCGGATCTCGAAGGACTCTGGAAGAAGCTTGCGACGTTGAAGCTCGCGCCCGGCACCGGCACAATGCGCGGCTGATTGCGTTGCGCCATCGCCCTGTCGCAGAACCCACGACATCCTCTCCTCATCGCCGAAGCCCGGCGAGCACGTCGAAGAATCCGAAGTCGCCATGAATAATCCCCGCACCTTCCTGCTGGTTGCCCTGCTTGCACTCAGCTACTTGATCTATTCGCAGTGGCAGACCGACTACAACCCGCAGCTGGCGACGCCAATCGAGGCGACCGGCCCCACCAGCGCGCCGTTAGCCCCCGCAGCCGGCATGCCGACATCAACAGCCTCAACCGGGGAAATACCGCAAGCCAGCGGCACCGCACCAACAGCCAGCAAGGCAGGCGAAGCCGCCATCACGCCGACCGAAACCTCAGCAAATCCAATCATCGTTACAACCGATCTGTTGCGCGTGGAAATCGATCCGCGCGGCGGAAGTGTGATCAGTGCCGATCTGCTCGCCTATCCGGAGCAACCGAAAGAGCCGATGCGCGTGCGCCTGCTCGATCCCAGTTCCGAACACTACTTTGTCGCCCAGAGCGGGCTTGTAAGCATCAAGAGTCCGGCACCGAATCATGTCGCCCTGTTCGAATCATCGGCGCAAACCTACGTGCTCGCTGAAGGACAGCAACGGCTGGAAGTGCCGCTGACGTGGAAAGATGCCTCTGGCATCACGGTCACCAAAACTTTTGTCTTCGAGCGCGGCAGCTACGTGATCGAGCAGACCCAGCAGGTTAACAACCAGAGCGCGGAAACCTGGACTGGTAACGCCTATCGTCAGCTTCAACGTGTGCCGTTGATCATCGATCACTCGGGCATCAAGGGCTACACGAATACCGCGCGTTACAGCTTCATCGGCGCCGCCTGGTACAGCCCAGAGGAAAAATTCCAGAAACTTGCATTTGACAAATTCAGCAAGGATCCGATCAACAAGAGTGTGACCGGTGGCTGGGTAGGCATGCTCCAGCACTACTTTTTCGCCGCCTGGATTCCGCCGGCTGGGGAAACTGACCAGGTCACCAGCAACGAAATCAAGAGCACACCCGAGCGTTATCTGGTGCGCAGCCAGTCTCCTTCACTGAGCATCGAACCGGGCAAGACCGATGTGTTCAGCGCACGCTTGTACGTCGGCCCGAAATTGCAGAGCACGCTCGATGATATCGCCCCCGGTCTTTCAAAGACCGCCGACTACGGCATGTTCACGGTCATCTCCGAGCCGCTGCACTGGCTGCTTTCGATGTACCACCGACTGACCGGCAACTGGGGTTTCGCGATCATCCTGCTCGTGCTGACGATCAAGGTCGTGTTCTTCAAGCTGTCTGAAGCGCAATACCGCTCGATGGCCAAAATGCGCAAGATGCAGCCGCGCGTAGCCGCTCTCAAGGAGCGCTACGGCGATGACAAGCAGAAACTCAATCAGGCCATGATGGAGTTTTACAAGAAAGAAAAAATCAATCCACTGGGCGGCTGCTTGCCGATGCTCGTCCAATTCCCGGTCTTCCTGGGTCTCTATTGGGTTCTGCTGGAAAGTGTCGAGCTGCGCCAGGCGCCGTTCATTCTGTGGATTCACAACCTGACCGCGCCGGATCCCTACTACGTGTTGCCGATCCTCAATGCGGCAACGATGCTGGCCACGCAGATGCTCTCCCCGATGACAGGCATGGATCCGCTGCAGGCCAAGATGATGAAATTCATGCCGCTGATCTTCTCGGTGATGTTCGCCTTCTTTCCGGCGGGTCTGGTTCTCTACTGGACCGTCAACGGTGCGCTCGGTCTGCTCCAGCAATGGCTCATCACCAGACGAATAGAAGCGGGCGAAAAGCCGCTGGTGACGGCGAAAGCCAAGTAGACGCCGCCGCCGTGATCGCCGACCAGGCGATCGCGGCGAATTTTGGCAGCAATCGGAAATGACCACGCAGGGCGAAACGATCGCCGCCATCGCGACCTCGGTGGGCGCTGGCGGTATCGGCATCATTCGCCTTTCCGGGAGCAAGGCTGCAGAAATCGCTGTAGCTCTGCTCGGCCGAAAGCTGAAGCCCCGCCACGCGCATTTCTGTACTTTCAAGGATTCAGATCGAGCAATTCTAGATCATGGTCTGTTGCTGCACTTTCCCGCGCCGCACTCGTTTACCGGCGAAGATGTCGTAGAGTTGCAGGCACACGGCAGTCCAATCATGTTGCGATGCCTGCTTGCGCGCACGCTTGAGCTCGGCGCGCGTCAAGCTCGTGCTGGCGAATTCTCCGAGCGTGCTTTTCTCAATGGCAAGATCGACCTCGCCCAGGCCGAAGCCATTGCCGACCTGATCGCAAGCGGCTCAGAAGCCGCCGCGCGTGCCGCCGTACGCAGCCTTGATGGTGAATTCTCAAAACAAATCCACAAGCTTACGGAAGCCGTAGTGCGCCTGCGCATCTGGATCGAGGCCGCCATCGATTTTCCTGAAGAGGAAATCAATTTTCTCGCCACGCCGCGTCTGCTCGATGACATGGCGAGAGTTAGAACTTCGGTTGATCACTTGCTCGCCGCAAGCCGTCGCGGTGTACGCCTTGCCAATGGCCTGCACGTGGTCATCGTCGGTCGCCCGAACGCAGGAAAATCCAGTTTGTTGAATGCACTCGCAGCGAGCGACCGCGCGATTGTCACCGACGTGCCCGGCACCACCCGCGATGTGCTTCGCGAGACGATCGATCTTGACGGCATCGCGATTACCCTGGTGGATACCGCGGGATTGCGTGAGTCGATCGATCCCGTTGAAATCGAAGGGATGCGCAGGGCGCGCGCCGAGCTACAGTCAGCCGATCTCGTCGTGCTGGTCAGTCGCGATCAACACCTGCCCATGGATCGTGAATTGCTTGAAGGACTATCGGACGAAGCCGTGCGCATCGTCGTCCACAACAAGATCGACCTCGATACCGCTGCGCCGCAACGCCAACGCATCGATGCAACCACGCACCTATGGTTGTCCGCGCGAACCGGTGCGGGCATGGATCTGCTGATTGCAGAACTGCGCGATGCGGCCGGTCAAGGCGAAACCGATGACGGCGCCTTCAGCGCGCGCAGCCGTCACGTCCATGCCATTGAGCGAGCGAGTAAACATCTCGAATCCGCGCAATTCGCGCTCTGCGAACAACGAGCCGGCGAACTTGCTGCCGAAGAACTGCGCCTGACCCAACACGCGCTCGATGAAATCACCGGAAGCTTCAGCAGCGACGACTTGCTCGGTCGCATATTCGCGGACTTCTGCATCGGCAAGTAGTTCTGCTCGCCAGGCGAAACTTGTAAGGCGAAGCAATCCAGCGTGACGCCGAGACAAAGGTCGACTCTTGAATAGCGCGCGGATCCGCCCAATCCAATGGGTACCAGAACCAACGAGAAGAACGCGATGATTGATGTCCACTACTGGCCGACCCCGAATGGGCACAAGGTGACGATGTTTCTTGAGGAGGCCGGGATTGAATATACGATCAAGCCGGTCAATATCGGCAAAGGCGAGCAGTTCGAGCCCGATTTCCTCAAGATCGCGCCGAACAACCGCATGCCGGCGATCGTTGATCACGACCCAGCCGATGGCGGCGACGCCATCAGCATCTTTGAATCCGGCGCAATCCTGCAGTATCTCGCCGAGAAGACTGGCCGGTTTCTGCCGACAACATTGCGCGAGCGCGTTGTCGTCAACGAATGGCTATTCTGGCAAATGGCCGGGCTGGGTCCGATGGCTGGGCAAAACCACCATTTCAATCGTTACGCGCCGGAAAAAATCCCGTATGCGATCGAGCGTTACGAACGCGAAACACGGCGTCTGTATGGTGTGCTCGACAAGCAGCTCAACGGTAGAGCATTCGTTTCCGGCGACCACTATTCGATCGCAGACATGGCGATTTATCCGTGGATAGTGTCGCACGAAGCACAGCATCAAAATCTGGACGACACCCCGGATCTCAAACGTTGGTTCGAGGAAATTCGGCAACGCCCAGCAACGATCGAAGCGTACGCCAAGGGTGATGCGATCAGCGTTTCCGGACAGCCGTTGACTGAGGAAGCGCGCCGAAACTTGTTCAATCGCCCTGCGGTTTGAGCCGACCCTGCGGTTTCATTCGGCGGCAAGCACCGGGATAATCGACTGCTCCAAAGGAGGAATCGATGCGTGTCTTGCTGCTTGCCCTGTTGTTGCTGCCCCTGCGCTGCGTAATGGCCGATTCGCTGACCCTCGAAGCGATCTTCTCGGGCGGAAGCCTCGACGGACCCGTGCCGCGAAGCCTGAAGATCTCACCGGACGGCGAGCGTGTGACCTTTCTGCGCGGCCGCAGCGATGACCAGAATCGACTGGATCTCTGGGAATACCACCTCAAGGACGGTGTCATCCGCCGACTTGTCGATGCCGACAACCTCGACAGCGGTGCGGAGCTCAGCGATGCCGAGAAGGCGCGTCGTGAGCGCGCCCGAATCGCCGGCATCAGCGGTATCGTCAGTTACCAATGGTCGCCCGATGGACGCTCTCTGTTGTTTCCACTCAGCGGCAAGCTATATCTGTACACGTTGTCGAGCCCGCCGGCAAAAGCTGTACGCGAATTGCCAACCGGCGGCGACTTCATTGATCCGGAGATCTCACCGAAGGGCGGCTATGTCTCGTTCGTTCGTGGCCAGAACCTCATGGTCATCGATCTGGCCAGCAACGAGACGCGCGCGCTGACGAGCGATGGCGGCGGCGTGATCCACAACGGCGAAGCGGAATTCGTCGCCCAGGAGGAAATGGATCGCCCCAAGGGCTACTGGTGGGCACCGGATGATTCCGCCATCGCGTTCGAGCGCTACGACGAGACGCATGTCGATATCGTCAAGCACAGCGAGGTCTATGCCGATCACACCGAAGTCATCGAACAACGCTACCCAGCCGCAGGCAAGAACAACGTCTTGGTCAAGCTCGGTTTGGTGTCACCCAAGGCGGGCGAGCCGCGCTGGATCGATCTTGGCGAAGACACCGACATCTACCTTGTTCGTGTCGATTGGCCCACCGATGGCAAGCGACTGAGCTACCAGATCATGCCTCGCAATCAGCAAAGCCTCGAACTCCGCCTTGTCGATACCGCCACACTCGAACAGCGCGTGCTGATCAAGGAACACAGCGAAACATGGGTCAATCTGAATTCGGATCTGCGCTTCCTCAAGGATGGCGAATCCTTGATCTGGGCCAGCGAACGCAGTGGCTACAAGCATCTCTATCTTTATGGATTCGATGGAAAGCTGCGCCATGCGATCAGCAGCGGTGACTGGAATATCGACAAGCTGGTCGGCGTTGATGAGAAGGCAGGACTTGCCTACGTCCAGTCCAACCGTGATTACGTACCCGATACGCAGATCTACGCTCTGAAAATCGATGGCAGCACAGCGAATACGCCAATCCGCGTCAGCAAGGAGGATGGATCCCACGCGGCAACATTTGCCGAAAATGCATCAATTTATCTCGATGCCTTCAGCGATCCCGCGACGCCGCCTCAGGTCAGTCTGCGCAAGGCCGATGGAAGCTTCATCGCCTGGATCGAGGAAAACAAGCTCGACGATGTGCATCCTTATGCGACCTATCGCGACGCGCGCATCGCACCGGAATTCGGCACGCTCAAGGCGGATGATGGGCAGACGCTCTACTACCGACTATACAAGCCCGCCGGTTTCGATCCGGCCAGGCGCTATCCAGTGTTTATCTTCTACTACGGCGGCCCGCACTCGCAAAAAGTCGTGCGTGCCTGGGGCGAGCATTTTCTCAACTACATGGCGCAGCAGGGCTATGTGGTTTTCACGCTCGACAATCGCGGCATGGATCGCCGCGGCCGCAAATTCTCCGATGTCATCTATCGCCAGCTCGGCAATGCCGAAGTACTCGACCAGTTGAGCGGAATCCACTGGCTGAAAAACCAGCCTTGGGTGGATGGAAATCATGTCGGCGTGTTCGGCTGG
>JBDSPX010000282.1:0-3301 GCA_039930065.1 Dokdonella sp. | reverse complement strand
CGGCCAAGCGCGGTTGTCGCCGAACGCATCTATCTGTGGTTGACCGCGAAACGTCCGGGACTCATTCGTCGCCAGCGCGCTGCGGGTGGCTCGCATGCGTGAGTCGGCTGTCGAATGGCGGGATCTGGTTGAACTTTCACGGCGCGAGATTCTGGTTGAGCTGACCTTGCCATTGCCCTGGTGCCTGGCCGCGTTCATGGCCGGGCACGCAGCACAGGGTGGTTGGCTGGTTTTTTGTACTTTGGTCATGTTCATGATGGGTTTGCGCATTACCCACAATGCCTTCCATCGCAACCTCGGCATTTCGCGTGGTGCGGGAGATCTGGTGATGTTTGCCTTGAGCGTATTGCTCGGTGGCGCGATGCACGCGATCGAATACACGCATCTTCGTCATCACCGCGATTGCCTCGCTGACGGCGACATCGAAGGTCATATCGCCCATCTCGGATTCTTCAGCGCCGTCGTCCACAGTCCGATCTATCCGCTGCAGATCCATTGGGTGGCGATGCGCAAGGGATCGTTACGGCAGAAGCGCTGGATCGCGATTGAACTTGCCGCGGTGATCCTGCTGCACGCGGCGATCTGGTTTGGCGACAGCAGCACGTTGAAATGGATGGCGCTGAGTCTGTATTTCGCCAATGCCAGTGCGCCACTGGTCGGTATCTGGGCGGTGCATCGGGGCTGTGAAAGCGGAAAATTCAGGGCGCGCACGAGTCGCTCGATCCTGCTCAATGCGTTGACCGTCAGTCTGTTCAATCATCTTGAGCATCATCTGTATCCGGCGGTGCCCACCTGTCATTTGCCGACGTTGGCGAAGCGGCTGGATGCGCAGTGGCGAGATCACACGTCGCCGCCGGACGTTCTCGAATGGCGGGCGCGATCGGTTTCAGCCCCGCCTCGATCCCGACGCGTGTTTCGCCAGTCTGCTCCACACGCCGAGGCACGCCCACGTGAATGCCTGTTCTGATTGCGATCTGACGATGCCAGCATCGTCTCCGCTACAATTCGGCCATGCCTGCACGAATCACCGATCTGCCGCGATTGCTCGGCACAAATGAACTCAAGCCAGTCTGGCTGATTGCCGGCGCCGAGCATCTGCTGGTCATGGAAGCAGCTGATCGCTTGCGTGCTCGCGCTCGTGAGCTCGGCTATACCGAACGCGAAATCCATGACGTCGACCATCGCTTCAACTGGGACGAACTGGCCATGTCCGGTGCCGCGATGTCGCTGTTCGCGACCCTGCGTGTAATCGAGTTGCGCATGCCGACCGGCAAGCCCGGCAAGGAAGGTTCCGCGGCGATCAGTGCCTGGTGCGCCGATCCGCCGCCCGATACCTTGCTGCTGATCACCGCGCAGGAGTGGAGCAAGTCGCACGAGGGCGCGTGGTACAGCGCAGTCGAGCGCGCGGGGGTGGCGATGCCGGTATGGCCGGTCAAGCGCGAGGAGATGTCAGGCTGGATATCCGCGCGCATGAAATCGCGCGGGCTCAAGGCAACGCCCGATGCGGTCGAGTTGCTCGGCGAACGCATCGAGGGCAACCTGCTCGCCGCCGCGCAAGAGATCGACAAACTTTCCCTGCTGGTTGGCGACAGCTTGCTCGATGTCGACACGCTCGAAGCCAGCGTCGCCGACGATGCCCGCTTCGATGCGTTCCGCCTGACGGATGCGGCGATAGCGGGTGACGCGACACGCGCCTTGCGCATGGTCGAAGGACTACGCACCGAAGGTGCCGAGGCGATCCCTCTGCTCGGTTGGTTGCTCAACCAGTTGCGTGTGCTCTACCGCCTTGCGAATGCCGGCAGCAATCTCAATCAGGCGTTCCAGACTGAGCGCATCTGGGATGCCAAGCAGGCCGGTTTCAAACGTGCGCTCAAGGCCGGTGATGCCGCGCACTGGGAGCGCTGCATCATCCACATTGGTCGTATTGATCGCATTGCCAAAGGCCGCGGCACGGGTGATGTCTGGCGCGAAATCGAACGTCTGATCACCGCGATCGCAATTCCGAGACGCGGGGCTGCGTTGCTCGGTACCGATTCCTGATTGGCACGAACGGAGACCGCGATGACCAGCAACGGAAATCGCCCGCTCGCCATTCTTGGCGGAACCTTCGATCCTGTGCATCTCGGCCATTTGCGGGTCGCCTGGGAAGCGGCCGAATTCCTCGACTCTGATGTCCATCTGTTGCCTGCCAACGTACCGCCGCATCGTGCGCAACCGGTAGCGAGTGCGGATCAGCGCGTGGCGATTCTGCGCGCGGCATTGCGAGGTCAGGATCGGCTGATTCTTGATGAGCGCGAACTGCGCCGCGATGGACCGTCCTATACGGTCGATACCCTGATCTCATTGCGCAAGGAAATTGGCCCGACGCGCCCTATCGTTCTTCTCGTCGGCGCCGATGCATTTTCCGCGCTGCCCAGTTGGCATCGCTGGCAAGAGTTGTTTGATCTCGCGCATATCGGTGTGCTCAATCGCGCGGGTCACGAAATGACCGAATCGGCTGAGCTGAGCGAGCAGGTCGGCGCGCGTCGCACCTCATCCCCGGCGGACCTCGCGCAACGCGCATTCGGTCTGGTGATCCAGATCCGGGTTTCCGCCCTCGAAATCTCCGCCACCCAAATCCGCAATGAACTCGCTGCAGGGCGCGAACCGCACTATTTGGTGCCTGATGCGATATTGGCAGATAGATCGCTTTTAGCCCCTTATCGATTCCGAAAACCATAGCCGTTGCAGCAATTAATGAGTGGCTGCTTTTTTCGATGCAAAGAAGTTTGGTTTGGAGCATCGTCAATCCGTCCTTGCGCTGCACACCCCGCATGATGTGTACTTCGATACGTCGCAACGATGCGTGGCGATCGACACGTCCATTGAGACAGGGTGGGAGAGGCCCTGGTCGTTGCTGGCAGCATGGCGCGCGTGACGCGCGGACTGAATTGACACTGGGAGTATTCGATGGCCAAACGGTCCGGTTTGCCGGTTTCGCGCGCGGGTTCGCGGCGTCGCGGCTTGAGCGCGATATTCGGTGTCACGCTCGGTCGATTGCTGAGCTGGGCTTTCACCTTGATCAGCATCACATTGATCCTCGGCGCAGTCGGCTTTGCCGTATTCGTGCTTTATCCGGTGAAGACGATTCCGGCCTTCGAGAAAGTTGACGCCTATGCCTATCTTGATCAGGGTTGGGGCAGCACGGCCGATACGCCGGATCGACAGACCTATTACTACACGCCGCAAGGTGCGTCGCTACCTCAGGGCGCGTTGACGACGCCGCTGCGTTACAACTGGTTCGTGAATCTTGAAATGCCGC
>JBDSPX010000281.1:0-3299 GCA_039930065.1 Dokdonella sp. | reverse complement strand
GGTCGGATTGTTCGGTGTGCACAGGAACACGATCTTCACTGATTCCGGAAGGCGCTCACACAGGGCACTGACGTCGACCGCGAAGCGAGCATCAAGCGGAATCTCGATGCATGCCGCGCCCTGCACGGCAGCACACACGGCGTACATGCCAAAGGTCGGCGGCGACAATGCAATCGCATCGATGCCCGGTCGACAAAATGCGCGCACGAGAAGATCGATCGCTTCGTCACTACCCCGTCCGACCAAGATCTGCTTGTTGTTGACGCCATACAGTTCCGCGAGCCGTTCAAGCAGTCGCTCGGGCTGCGGATCCGGATAGCGATTCAGTGGTCGTTCCTTCGTGTCCGAACTGGCAGCTGGAGGCAGCCATGGAGACTCGTTGGCATTGAGCATGACTTCGGCTTCACCTGCCTCGCGGCGGGCCGATGAGTACGCCTGCAGCGCAAGGATTTCTGGACGCGCCAAATCGAGGACGCTCATGCGGCCATCTCCATCGCGTCCAGACGAATGCTGACCGCCGCGGCATGCCCATCGAGCTTTTCTGCTCGGGCCAGGGTAACCGTGCAAGGTCCGATAGCACGCAGACCATCCGCCGACAGTTGCTGCACGGTCATCTGCTTCTGGAAACTCGATACCGACAGTCCACTCCACGAACGTGCCGCGCCATAAGTCGGCAACACATGATTGGTTCCACTGCAGTAGTCGCCCACCGATTCTGGTGACCACGCTCCGAGAAAAATCGAGCCGGCACTGGTCACGCCATCGAGCAGCGCACGCGGATCCCGCGTATTGATGATCAGATGCTCCGGTGCATAGCCGTTGCTGATCTCGACCGCCTCGGCCAGCGATTCAACCTTGATCAGAGAACCGTGCGCGAGCGACTTGCCCGCAATCTCGGCACGCGGCAAGCGCAATCGCTGCACATCGATACAAGCGGCAACCTCATCGATAAGCGTCTGACAAGGCGACAACAGGATCGATTGCGAATCCGCGCCATGCTCGGCCTGCGCGAGCAGATCGGCGGCGACGAATTGCGGGTTCGCTTGCGCATCCGCAATCACCAGTACCTCGGAAGGCCCGGCCGGCATATCAATCGCGGCCCCTGACGGATCGGCCGCAACCTGGATCTTTGCTTCGGTGACCCAGACGTTGCCGGGGCCAAACACCTTGTCGCATCGCGGCACGGATTCAGTGCCATAGGCCATGGCCGCTATCGCCTGCGCGCCGCCGATTTTGAATACAGCGGAAATTCCGCACCGCCTGGCAGCAAACAACACGGCCGGATCACAGCTTCCATCGATTCTCGGCGGCGTACACATGATCACCTTGTTGCAACCCGCAATCATCGCGGGCACACCGAGCATCAGTGCGGTCGAGGGCAATGGCGCACCACCCGCGGGCACGTACAAACCAACGCGTTCGATCGGCCGAACGATACGTTCGCAAACAACTCCGGGCGCCGTCTCGACCGAGATGGGCTGCACCGCACACGCGCGGTGAAAGGTCTCGATGCGTGCGAGTGCATCAACAATCGCCTGTTTCAATTCGCTGCTCACCATGGAATCCGCGACGTCGAATTCCTGCTCGCTGACACGCAGTTCAGCGAGCTCGCAGCGATCCAGCCGACGGGTCAATTCGATCAACGCCACATCGCCGCGGTTACGCACGTCCTCAATGGTGCGCGCGACAGCCGCGCGCGTTACGCTCGAATCCGATTGCGCGGGCCGCGCGAGAGCCGAAGTCCGCGTTACCTCATCGAGCAAATTCCAGTCGATCTTCTTCATGTCAGCATCTGCTCCACGGGCAATACCAGCATCTGTCTCGCGCCCGCACGCTTCATGTCCTCCAGATGCTGCCAGGTGATCGCGTCATTGCAGATGGCTTGCACAGATACCTGATTGTCGAGACCTTCAATCGAGGTGACGGTCGGCCGTTGACCATTTGGCAACAAGCGCGTGATCGCATCGAGCGATTCGCGCGGCGATTGCCACATGACGAGTTTCGACACGCGTACCTGGATGACACCTTCGATGCGCCGCAACAGCATGTCGATCAATTCGCCCCGCTCATCGCCGGGCATCACGGCGCCGGCCGCGAGCACCGCTTCGGATTCGAGAATGATCGCGGCTTCCTTGAGTTGATTCGCCGCGAGCGTTGCACCGCTTGAAACAAGATCGCAGATGCAATCCGCCGTACCAAGCCGCGGCGCGATTTCGACCGACCCGGAAAGAGTCGCCACACTTGCTTCAACAGAATGCTGGCGCAACCAATCGCCGAGCAGGTTCGGATAGCTCGTCGCAATACGCAGACCAGACAATTGCGCCGGGTTCGAGTATTCAAATTCATCCGGCACCGCCAGCGAAAGTCGGCAATGACCGAACCCGAGCGCGCGCACCTCGCGAAACGGCGAAGCCTCACGATCCGCGCCGGTTTCGAGAATCTGCTCAAGCAGAACATTACGCCCGACGATGCCGAGATCGCAGACACCCTGGGCAATCATGCCGGGCACATCGTCGTCGCGTACCAGCAGCAGATCGACCGGCAGGGTTTCGCCAAAGCAGAACAACTTGTCGCGACTGCGCCGAAACGTGATTCCACAACGGGCCAGCAGGTCAATCGATGCATCACTGAGTCGACCGGATTTCTGAATTGCAATGCGCAAGCGATCACGGCTACTCATGCGCGTGCTCCGCGCGTGACACTCCGAGCGAGCTGCGGCTTTTCAGTCAATTCGGACTTCGCAATCTTAGGCTTCGCCGCCTTTGCCAGCTCCGCTTGAGAAAGTGCCGCGAGATAACCGCCACTGCCCTGACTGAGGAATCGCGCAACACGGCCAATCGTCGTGATACTGACCGCCGTGCGATCGTGAATCTCGCGATACGGCATTCCCTTTAGGATATACGGCACCACGCGCCAGCGATCAGTCAAAGCTTCCAGTTCGGATGGCGTGCACAGATCCCGCAGGAAGGCGCGCATCCCCGCGACTGAATCAAGTGACAGCAAGGCACGACAAAGACTCTCCTCCGCTCGGGCAATTGGGGTCTCTGGTTCTATCGATCGTTTCTTCATAACGTATTAACGCGCTAGTACATTGGCGCGCAGGATAACCATGCAGGAGTCATTGCGCAAGCAGAATACAAAGTTCGAGCAAGCCGCCTTCCACCCGGTCGAGCTACTACAGGGTAAAGTTAGCCACTAGCGCACCTCGTAGGAGCCAGTTCACAGGCGAGTCTATGACTATCCTGCCTGAAAGCTCGCCCGGGAACGGGCTCCTACGAGGTGAGGCTGGGGACGCGATC
>JBDSPX010000280.1:0-28863 GCA_039930065.1 Dokdonella sp. | reverse complement strand
TCGCTGCTCCCCGTCGGCATCCGCCCCAAGGATTGCGTGCCGGATGACTGGAACTGGCCCGAGGCGCGCGATGCTTTTATTCGCTACGCCCAGCGCCGCGCGCTGGGCCCGTCGACGGCCTCACTGGTCAAGGCCGCCGAGGAGCGCAACATTCCGTGGCTGCGCCTGAATGACCAATCGCTCGTGCAACTCGGCCACGGAAAATACCAGCAACGCATTCAGGCCACAGTGACCGGACGCACCTCGCACATCGCGGTTGAACTCGCGGGCGACAAGGAAGAGACCAACAAGATTCTCGGCTCGCTTGGCCTGCCGGTGCCGCGTCAGGAACTCGTGCAATCGGTCGAGGAAGCCCAGCGCTCTGCGCGTCGCCTCGGCTATCCAGTCGTGACCAAACCGTATAACGGCAACCACGGTCGCGGCATCTCGATTCGTTTGACCAATGACAGTGAGGTCGCTGACGGCTTCAACAAGGCGCGCGAAATTTCGCGCTCTGTCATCGTCGAAACCTTTCTCGAAGGTGACGATCATCGCCTGCTCGTGGTCAATGGCGAACTCGTCGCCGCGACACGTCGTACGCCAGGGCACGTCGTCGGTGATGGCCAGCATTCGATTGCCGAACTGGTCGAGATCGTCAATCAGGATCCTCGACGCGGCGTGGGTCACGAAAAAGTTTTGACGCGACTCGAACTCGATGCACAGGCTGAGTTGATGATGGCACGCGCCAGTGTCACCGCGACTTCGATTCCGCCCGCGGGCGAGATCATTCAACTTCGCTCGACCGCAAATCTCTCGACCGGCGGCACCGCGACCGATGTCACCGACATCATCCATCCGGACAATCGCGATATGGCGATCCGCGCAATCCGCGCGATCGGCCTTGAT
The DNA here is from genome assembly GCA_039930065.1 of Dokdonella sp. Lineage (GTDB taxonomy): Bacteria > Pseudomonadota > Gammaproteobacteria > Xanthomonadales > Rhodanobacteraceae > Dokdonella. The sequence goes on along the minus strand of JBDSPX010000280.1, from coordinate 27,978 downwards.
GTCGGCGGTGTCGATTTTCTCAGCACCAATATTACCGAAAGCTACAAGTCGATCGGCGGCGGCATCTGTGAGTGCAATGCAGCGCCGGGTTTCCGCATGCATGTCGCGCCTAGTGAAGGCACGCCGCGTGATGTCGCCGGCCCGGTCATCGACATGCTGTTTCCGCCCGGCACGTCGTCGCGGGTACCGATCGCCGCGATCACCGGCACCAACGGCAAGACCACGACCGCGCGCATGCTCGCGCACATCGCCAAGATGGCCGGCTATACGCCAGGACTCACTACGACTGACGGCGTCTATATCGATGGCCAGCGCACCGTCGAAGGCGATATGACCGGCCCGGTGTCCGCGCGCATGGTGCTGGCGGATCCGCAGATTGATTTCGCGGTGCTCGAAACCGCGCGCGGCGGATTGCTGCGCGCCGGCATGGGCGTGCCCAAGGTTGATGTCGGCGCGGTACTCAATGTGCAATCGGATCATCTCGGCATGAAGGGCATCGACACGCTCGAACAACTCGCCGAGATCAAGCGCATCGTTGTCGAGGTGGCCACCGATTGCGCGGTGCTCAATGCCGATGACCCGCAAGTGCTCAAGATGTCGGGCTACACCGATGCCAAGGTCATTTGCTACGTGACGATGAATCCACAGCATGGTCTCGTCCGCGAGCACATCCGCGCCGGTGGTCGCGCCTGCGCACTCGAAGCCGGCGTCAACGGACAGATGATCACGCTGTACGACAAGGGCAGTCACATCCCGTTGCTGTGGACGCATTTGATCCCGGCCACGCTCGAAGGTCGCGCGATGCACAATGTGCAGAATGCGATGGTGGCTGCGGCGATGGCATTTTCGATGGGCATCAAGATCGATGCGATCCGCCAGGGCCTGCGCACCTTCGACAGCACGTTCTTCCAGGCACCCGGGCGCATGAACGTGTTCAGCGAACATCCGTTCAAGGTGTTGTTCGACTATGGCCACAACGCACATGCGGTCGGCGTCATGGCCGATCTGGCCCAGCGCCTCGATGTGGTCGGCCGACGTATCGTCGTGCTCGCAGGTCCCGGTGATCGTCGCGATCAGGATTTGCGCGATATTGCCGATGCCGTAGCCGGTCGTTTCGATCACTACATCTGTCGACGCGATGATTCGCTGCGCGGTCGAGCGTCGGATGAAGTGCCGAAACTCCAGGCAGCGCGGTTGCGCGAACTCGGCGTAGCCGAAACGGCGATCTCGGTGATTCCCGATGAGCAAGAGGCGATTGAAGCCGGACTTGGCATGAGCCAGACCGGCGACCTCTTGCTCGTCTTTGCCGACGCACTCGTGCGCTCATGGAAGCAGGTGATCAAGTTCAAATCACACGATGCGCAGGAAGCCAATACCATCGTGAAACCCGCTGAAATTCAAACGGCGCCGGTGCAAACCGAACCCGTATTCAACCCGAACCAATGGGATGGTGTCGTCCGCGATGAGCGTGGCATCCATCTGTCGCGGGAGCAAGACGACTGAGCGCGCAAGCTCCCCTGTCGTTCGAGGACTCGCGCCGCCTGACCGGACCCAACCTGTACTTCACCGATCCGGGTGCGGTGCTCGAAACGATCGGTCCCGGTGCCGATGACGCGCGTTCGATTGCGGCATGGCAGGACAACGTAGGCAAGATGCGCAAGGCGCTCGGTTGGCCGCATGCGCCACTGCGTGTGCGCGCGCATCGTGCTGGCGCAGCGTTGGCCTTCGCCGCACCAATAGATCAGCTCTACACTGCCACCGAAGTCAATGAATGGGCCTGGCAAGCGGCGCGTGGCGAAGCAGAAATGTTTGCACCGGGACATGCACTCGCAACGGACCACGATTCCGCGCTGCACACGCTTCAACGGCATGCTGTGAGCGAGCGCCGTCCTGATCTGATCGCGTTGCTTGAGGATGCGCGAGCACGCAGCATTCCGATCCTGCTTGACGAAGACTTACTGACCTTCGGCCTCGGCAGGTACGCACAAAGTTGGCCGCTGGAGGCCTTGCCGAGGATCGATGACATTGAGTGGTCCCGCTTGCACAGGATTCCGACCGCGCTGATCACCGGATCAAATGGCAAGACCACGACCGTAAGACTGCTCGCGGCGATGCTGACGGCGCAAGGATTACGCACGGGATTCAGTTGTACCGATGGCGTTTTCTTCGATGGTCAACGCCTCGAAACCGGCGATTATTCCGGCCCCGGCGGTGCACGCACCGTGTTGCGCTCCAGCGAAGTCGAAGCCGCCGTGCTCGAAACCGCACGCGGTGGATTGCTCCGTCGCGGCCTCGCGATTGAACGCGCTGACGCCGCGATCGTCACCAATATCAGCGACGATCATTTCGGCGAATACGGCATCGATGATCTTGATGGATTGACAGAAGCCAAACTGATCGTCGCGCGCGCGCTCGACGCGGAGAGCGTACTTGTCCTCAATGCCGATGATGCGCAGTCGCGCGCGCATGCGGTATCCGTGACCTGCCCGCTTGCGTGGTTTTCGATCGATGATGATCACGAGTCTCTTCGCGCCCATCGCCAGCGTGGCGGCGCGACCTGCGGCGTCGCTGAGGGTCACCTCTGGCTCAGCCATGGCGCTGAGCGCAGCGATGTCGGCTTGGTCACGGCGATGCCGCTCAGTGCCGATGGACACGCCGTCTACAATATTTCAAATATCGCCGGCGCGGTGCTGCTTGCCGATGCACTCGGAGTCACCACCCCCGCGATTCGTGAAGTGCTCAACCGATTCGGAAATGATCGCCACGACAATCCGGGACGACTTGAGCGCTGGACGTTCGGCGGCATCACCGTGCTGATGGACTACGCACACAACCCGGAAGGCCTGCGTAGCCTGCTCACGATAGCCGAATCCCTGCGCAAAGGAGGACGACTGGGTCTGATCCTCGGTCAAGCCGGCAATCGCGAAGAACCTGAGATCCGCGCGCTTGCAGCAACCGCAGCGACCTTCGCGCCGGATCTGGTCGTGCTCAAGGATATGGAAGGCTATATGCGTGGACGTGCGGCGAGTGAAGTCGCACACGTGTTGCGTGATGAACTGCTGGATCGCGGCCTGTTGGCGAACGCATTGCCTGTTTGTCAGAGCGAAATCGACGCAGTCCGCCATGCGCTCAGCTGGGCGCGCGCGGGCGATCTGCTTGTCTTGCCTGTGCATGGCCTCAAGGCCAAAGGTGTCGCTGGGCAATTGTTCAATCAGCTTGAGGCTGCCCATTGGCAGGCTGGAGAGACCCTGCCTGAAGCAGGCTGACCTGGTTGGTCAACTCGTCGAAACGCGCTGCCGTCAACTCAAACCCACTTGCACTTCAACCCTGCGAAGGCCGGGATGACGGAAATAGCCGTGTTTTCTTTGCATCGCGCGAATTTCAAACGATTGCCAAATCGTTTCGAGCGCCGTGAAACCTCGCCTCAATGCTCGGATGTACTGCTTTCATCACGCTCCGTGCTGCGACTTCTATACAATTGCCGATCGGCGCGATCAATCGTCTCGTTCAGAGATTCACTCTCTATGCGCGCCGCGCAGCCAATCGAGAGTTCACAAGGTGCTTCCCGATTAGCCGCCAGTCGAATGCGTTGGGCCGTGGCTTCCACCTTGGCGGGGTCCGCTTCGGACATCACCAGCAGGAACTCGTCGCCGCCCATGCGGATCACCGCGTCGTTCTGGCCTGTATACGCATTCAGGAACTTGCCGACGTCGACAAGAATCTCGTCGCCACGTCGATGGCCATGGGTATCGTTGACCTGCTTGAAATTATCGAGATCAACAACGATACAGGCCCATCGTTGGGCGTCGGCATACCGCGATTCCAGAAGATTCAGATAGCGTCTATTGAAGCATCCCGTCAGCGGATCGCGGATATTCTGTTCGCGCAATTTTTCTTCGAGCTGGCGACGCTCGGTCATGTCGGTCGCGTTGACGAGGACATACGGCGCACCGTTGATGTCGGTACAGAGCCGGTTGTTGTACTCCCAGATCCGCGGCTCGCCATCGCGCGCAAGGATGAAGATCGAATTGGAATCCACGCCATTGGCCAGAATCCTCGCGAGATACTCGGCGACGAAAGGAATCCGCTCCTCGGGAACCAGCTCGCGGATGTTCTTGCCGATCAGTTCATCGACGCGGTAACCGAGCGCTTCGGCCGCAGCCGGATTTGACGAGATCAAATCGCCCTCAAGCGAATGCGTGCAAATCAGGCCCCGGCTGTACTCGATGATTTCGCGCAGCTGTTTCTCGTTGTCGGCCAGATCCTTCTGGGTTCGCGCCAACTCGCTGCGATGGCGCTGCATCGCGCGTCGAACGAGCAGGCCGATGAAGGCCGTGCTGATGCTGATCAGAATCGGAACCCGAAAGATCGCGCGATGGGCCCATTGCGGATCCGGATTGATCAGAAAGCGCAATCCTTTACCCTCGAGCGCAGAGACCAGGATCAGCTGAGCGACGACCGCGAGAAACAGCAGCACGGCGGCGCGGCGTGACAACACCATGGCACCGATCAACACCAGCGATGGCAGGGCGACGCTGACGCCGATGGTCTGCCCTCCCGAGCCGATGTTGAGCGCCGCGGAAACCAGATAGAGCACGCACATGAATTGCGTTGCTGCGCGCGCAATCTGCGCTGAACGGACAAGGGACGTCAGGATCGGAATGATCGCCAACATGCCGACCATGCAAGCCAGGCCAACGACAAAGGTGCCCCAGATCAGTTCGCTGACGCTGATCAAGCCGACGGTCAGCGTCTCCAGCGCGCCGATGCCGAGGACGACCTCGGCGCGAAAACGCAGATCCGGATCACCGCCGCTGAGTCTCGCCAGCAAGCGGTCAATCCGATTCAGCGTTGAGGCTTCTGCTTCCACCATGAACTGTCGCCGCTATCCCCCGGCCGCGACTCTAGCCCGATATTCCCCGCGCTGCCATGTCTCTAGCGACAGGGCGTCAGTTTGTGTTGCCTTTGAGTCCATCGCGGACCGCAGGCTCGAGGCTCTTGAGACCCCAGGATTTGCCGATGTCGATCGCTTCGGCGGTGGATTTTCCCTGCAGCGTTGCCGCGCGCAATGCGATCAAAGCGCCAACACGATTGCTCGATGCACAGTGGATCAAGGTCGGCTCCTCCCCGGCTTTTTTGACGAGCGCATCGAAGCGCCGCACATTGTCGCCATTCAAGCCGTCGGCGCCATCAATCGGCAGATTGTCGTACTGCATTCCGGCTGCGCGCACCGCCGCGGCTTCATCAAAATCAGGCGTCTCGGAATCCTCACTGAGATCGATCACATGCACGATGCCCGCACGTTTGAGCAGCTCGACATCAGCAGGCGTCAGGCGACCGGAGGCCACCTTGCTTGAACCGTGGAAACTCACGTGCGGCAGAGATGCCAGCAAGGACTGATCAAGCTTCGATTGCGCAAAAGCCGGCGCCGCGACAAATATCAGTGAAGACAACAGAATTCGGATCATTGGAAATACCTCATGAGTTAGTCGGCCGCCATCGGCGTCGAGACAGGTTTGCCGCTGCAGGGCATTGGTGCCGTAGTCGATCTACTACAGTGGAGTCGGACCCCGGCGCTATCAAGCAAGCGTCGCCCACTGACTCTCAAATCTGCACGAACAAGAGCACGCCAATCGGTGGACAACAACCGGATGGAAGCGTTCAGCGATGGCGTACTCGCGATCATGGTGCATGAACTGAAGCTGCCGATCTCGCCACGCTTGCGCCGCTTCTCCCGGTGCTGCTGAGCCATGTGCCGAGTTTCATCTACGTCTGCATTTACTGGAACAACCACCATCATCTGCTGCAGGCAACGACCACGGTCAGCGGCGGCATGCTCTGGGTAAACCTGCATCTGCTGTTCTGGCTGTCGCTGCTGTCGTTCGTCACCAGCTAAATGAGCGAGAACCATTTCGCCGCGATACCGACGGCGATGTACGGCGGCGTTCTGCTGATGGCCTCGATCGCCTAATGGATTCTGGTTCGTCGGATCATCGCCAGCGAAGGCAAGGAATCGCTCGTCGGTCGGGCAATCGGCAACAACCTCTAGGGTGTCGCATCGACTTTCACCGATCTTGCTGCGATCCCGCTGGCGTTTGTGACCCGCTGGATTTCGCAGGGGATTTTTGTGCTGGTCGCGCTGCTCAGGCCGATTCCGGCTCGGCCGATCGGACGGGCGATGGTCGAACGGCCGCGAACCTGATCGGCGACGAAAGCCCTGCTTCATCGTTTCGGCTTTGCGGTCGCCTGCCGATGGCTGCCCATTGGTCACAATCGACAGCTACGTTACGCGGACAAATATGCGTAGTACGCTGATTGGCTTGGGTTATCGTCGGTCTGCTGGTGCGTTTTATATTAAACAGTTCACATATTACCGGTGTCTTTACAAATTTCTCAAGACCATGTAAGCACCCTCGACTACCAGAATTTTTTTGTGATTCCAATCACAAAAGAGCGGATTGTTGCAAACTTGCAAGATCCGGACATGCAAAGTATTTTGGCGCCCCCACGTTGGACCTGAAGCTCTCGACACCAGCGCGAGGACTTCTCAATTGGAGGCGGGAATGGAAAAGATTTCAGGCAGCACAGTTGCTGCGGACGCGACTGTCGATCATCCGCCGCAACCTGTATCCAGCACCCCCTATCGCCGTATCGATCACATCGCTCTCGCGGTTTCCGACCTCGATCAGGCGATCAATCTGTTTCAGAACGTGCTCGGCTTCCGGCTCAAGCGACGTCTGCATGTGAAAGGCGCGAAGACAGGAATGCTATCCGCCGAATTCGAGGCGAACGGCATCCAGTTCGTCATCTGCCAGGGCACCGAGCCCGAATCCCAGGTATCCAGACTGGTGGAAAACTTCGGCGCCGGTCTGGCTCACATCGCCCTTGAGGTTGACGACGTCGCCGAAACCGTTCATGCGCTGCGCGGCAAAGGCCTGGACTTCGATACCAGTGTCATCAACGGCCCCGGCCTGACCCAGGCATTTTCCTCGCGATGCACGAATACGGGACTCAGCTTCGAGTTCATCCGCCGAAGCGGTGAAGACGGATTTGTCGACGCGAACATCCAGGATTTGTTCGAGCAACTCGAGCAATCCGGCAAGTTCTAGCAGCGGCGAGCCGAGGCCGGATCGCAAAATCGTCAGATGTCTGGATTTCGCCGCTTTGCCAAAATGGATCACTGTCCGATGTCGCCTGTCCGATCGTACCGTTACGTCAGTGCCCACGAAAACATGGGTATAGCCGGCCGGCCACAACGTATTTCGTTCGCTTTGCCGATGTCGTTTCCGTCGCGAGCGCGCACTGCGCTGATGGATCTACGCGCGCTGCGACTGGTGCATTTGCAGACGGCTCCGCTCACACGTCCGCGGTCGAGCAAAGCTGCTTCGCGAAGCGCTCGCGGAGGCGCGGTCGCAACCCCTGCGGAGCAGTCATGAACAACGCCAGCGATATCGGCGATACCGCCTCGCGCGCATCTGGCGAGGTCAGTATTGCGCGCAATCCACGCTCATCGTTGCCATCGTCAAACTCGATTCCGCAGACGTTTGCCCAGGTAGTCCGCGCATTTCCCGAACGTATAGCGCTGCTCAGCGATGGTCAGTCGTGGAGCTACGCCGAACTCGATCGGATTTCAGACCACGAGGCGGCACGGCTGCTGGCAACGGGCGTGGCACGCGGAGATTGTGTCGGTATCCACATGGCGCGTTCGGCGGAAGCCGTTATTGCAATGCTCGCGATTCTCAAAATCGGTGCGAGCTATGTTCCCTTCGATTCGGCCGCACCGGAGCATCGATTGGCCGCACAGGCTGCGCGAGCCTCGATACGCGTGATGATGGTCGCTGGTGATCAACCGGCACCTGCCGGTTTCATCGGCACGATCCAATCGACCGCAAAGCGCTCGAACGAGACCGCCGGCGATCTCGCCGCGTTGGATATCCATCCTCTCGAAATCGCTTATGTCATCTACACATCCGGATCGACGAACGAACCGAAGGGCGTCTGCATATCCCATCGCGCTGTCCTCGATTTCATAGGGGGCGCGAGCTATTGCGGTTTCCTGCCCGAGGACGTCGTCGCGCACGGCATGTCGATTGCGTTTGACGGCTGCGTCTTCGAAATATGGGGTGCCCTGCTGAGCGGTTCGTGTCTTGCAATCGTGCCGCCGCGCGCGTCGGTCAACGATCTCTGCGATCTCGTCGAGCGCGATCGGATCAGCGTGATGCTGCTGACGGCCGGCTTTTTCAATTCGCTCGGCCATGAGGCACTGCGGCGACTTGCGCGGCTGCGCGTGCTGCTTTCGGGTGGCGACGTGATGTCGCCTTTGTCGGCACGCGATTTCTTCGCCTGCGGCGGTCGCGTGCTGATCAACGGCTATGGCCCCACCGAGATCACGACCATTTCCCACTGTCATCGCATGTCGAGCAGCACGCAGAGCACCGATGCCATCCCGATCGGCGCTCCGATCAGCGCAACGGCAGCCTATGTGCTCGACGATAACCTTGCGCCGCTGCCGATCGGAGTGGAGGGAGAATTGTTCATCGCCGGTAGCGGAGTGGCCCAGGGTTATCTCGGTGATCCGGCACTGACCGCGCAACGATTTCTGCCGGATCCATTCGCAACCGACGGGTCACGCATGTACCGCACAGGCGACCTCGTGCGCCAATCGGCGGATGGCGTGCTCGACTACATCGGCAGGATCGATACCCAGGTGAAAATCCGCGGCTTCCGCGTCGAGCTCGGCGAAATCGAGACTTGCCTCGGCGCACTCGGGGGCTTCATAGCCTGCAGTGTGGTTTACGTCAAGAACAACAACGGCGCAGCGGCACTGTGTGCCTATTGCATGCCCGAGCACGATGCGATCGTGCAGACCGAAGGCGTCGTTCTCGACGCACTTCGGCAACATCTGCCCGAGTACATGATCCCGCGGCGAATCGTGTACGTCGATGCGCTCCCGCTCACGATCAACGGCAAGGTCGACCGTCAGCAACTCGAAAAACGGGCAAAGACGGAATGCCTCGAATCGATGCAAACACGATCCGAGTCGTGCACGGACGAATTGCAGCAAGCCTCGATCGACACGCTCAAGCGTCTGCTCGGCAGCTCCGAGATCCGACTTGAGGACAATTTTTTTGACCTCGGTGGCGATTCGCTGACCGCCATGCGTTTTTGCGCCGCGATCAGCGACGAGCACGCCATCGATCTGCCGCTCTCGGTTTTGTTCGAAGCCGAAACCTTGCGCACCGTGACTGATCGCATTCGCTCGCTGAAGCAGGACGTGGAACGTGAACGTGGCAGGTCCTCGGCGCAGGAAACAGCGTAGTGGATCGCCCTAGCGAAACGCCGTCGAGTGCGTGAATCCGCTCACCAGCTTCCTCCGAAACTCCCACCCACCATGTGATCACGAAGGACCTGACAAGCCATGCAGACACTCCATGAAGAACGCCTTGTCGTCGTCGTGAACGGCGAGGAGGAGTACGCGTTGTGGCGTGCGGATCAGGCGATCCCGCTCGGCTGGCGCAACGCAGGTTTGGAAGGGTCCAGGCAAGAATGCCTTGAGTTCATTCAGCGTGTCTGGACCGACATGCGTCCACTGAGCGTGCGCCGCCATCTTGGCGAAGTCTGAAATTCCGCCAACGACCCAGACGAAACCACAGGAACAGATCGATGGCTGACACAGGATCCACGTCCGCGCGAACGCGTGCGGCGAAGCACAGTGAAATCTCGTTCGCCCAGGAGCGCCTCTGGATCATCGACAAACTGGTCGAGGACAAGGCGCTTTACAATACCTCCGTACGCTTTCGCCTTGCAGGCCCGCTTGATGTGCTCGTCCTGCAACGCGCACTGAGCGAGATAGTGCGCAGACACGTGGTGTTGCGCACGGGTTTCGACGATCAGGATGGACATCCGAGCGTCGTCGACAACGTATCGATCGATCTGCCGGTCGAGGATCTGCGCTCCGACGCCGACCCGCGGCGCAGCGCTCGCGAGCATCAACAGTCGATCGCGGCGCAGCCGTTCGTCCTCACACACCCGCCGCTGCTTCGCGTACAGCTGTATCTTCTCGGTGACCAGCACCACGAATTGCTGCTGACCGTGCATCACATCGTCTTCGATGGCGCATCCGTCGATGTGCTGATGCACGAACTCGAGCAGATCTATCCGGCCCTGCTCGGCGGCACTTCATCGCCACTTGCCGAGCTGACCGTGCAAAGCGCCGACATGGCTGCACGCGAACGCTCAAGTCTGACCGGCAAGCGCCGCACGCGATCACTCGATTACTGGAAGACACAGTTCGGCGATGACTTGCCGGTGCTGACCTTGCCAACGGATCGCCCGCGTCCCGCCATACAAACCTATCGCGGCGCAAACGTGCAGCAGAGCATCGATGCCGAGCTGGTTTCAGCGATCGAGAAATTCTGTCGCAGCGAACGGGTAACCCCGTTCATGCTGATGCTCACGGCCGTGTCGATCTGGTTGTGTCGTTATGCCAATCAGCAGGATGTGGCGATCGGCAGTCCGTTCGCATTGCGCAGCGACGCAGATAGCCAGGGACTGATCGGCTTCTTCGTCAACACGGTTGCGCTGCGCCTGAAGTGCGAGGGCGAGGTTACATTCCGGCAAATGCTGCATCAGGCCCGCCGAGTCTGCCTTGATGCGTATGACCACGCCGACCTGCCATTTGGCGAGGTGGTTGCTGCGCTCGGCGCCGATCGCGAGTTGTCGCACTCGCCGGTGTTCCAGGCCATGCTGGTGGTGCAGAACCGGCGCCGCGCCGCGATGCTGTCGGCGCAGCTCGAAATGAGCTATCTCGGCGAACTGCCGATGAAACGGGCGCGCTTCGACCTCGCGATGGTTCTCGATCTTGTTCCGGACGGGACGAATCTGACCCTCGAATACAACACCGATTTGTTCAACCCGGACAGCGCCGAGCGCATGCTCGAGCACTTCATGCGCTTGCTCGGCGCAGCACTGGCCGCACCCGATACCGCGGCGGTTCGCCTGCCGCTGATCAGCGATGCGGATCGCGAACGCCTGCTGCGGTGGTCGTCCTTGTCTTCAGGTCAGATTGCGGACTGTGCGATCAACGCCTTGTTCGAGCAGATGGCGGCGAACCAGCCGAATGCGATCGCGCTGGTACACGGCAATTTGTGTCTCAGTTATCGCGAACTCGATGAGCGTGCCGAACGGCTCGCGGATTTTCTTCATGCCAACCAAGTGGAAAAAGGAAACCGGGTCGGCCTCTGCCTGCGCCGCACTCCGGAATTCATCATCGCCGTGCTCGCAGTCTGGAAGATCGGCGCGGCCTATGTGCCGCTGGATCCCGATCTCCCCGAATCCCGTCATCGCTACATCGTCGGCGACGCCGGCATTCGCCAGGTACTGACTGAATCCGCTCTGCATGGCCATTACGAAGGGCTGCAGGTTTTCTGTGTCGATGATCCGGCATGGCAGCAGCAGGTCGCGACCAGCCGTTCGCGCCCGGCGATGGCAACACCCGCCGATGCGATCGCCTATGCGATCTATACCTCGGGATCCACCGGTGAGCCGAAAGGCGTTCTGATCGAGCATCGTGCGGTCAGCCGTCTGCTCGGTGAAGCGGAGCCACTCGGCTACGGTGCCGACACGATCATGTTGCAGAGCGTGAATGCGGCCTTTGATGCCTCGGTGCTCGAAACCTGGGCACCGCTGTGTTGCGGCGGACAGCTCGTGCTGTACCCAGGGCAGGGCCTCGACGTATCCAGACTTCAGAACCTGATCGCCGAGTATCGGATCAATACGATCACCCTGCCGGCAAGCCTGCTCGATCTGTGGGTCGAACAACTGCACGAGGCAACCGGTCTGAGTCGCATCGTCGTCGGTGGCGAAGCCTTGTCGGCAACGACGATCAGTCGACTCTATGAACTCGATCGCCAAGTCACCGTGATCAACCACTATGGGCCGACCGAGAACGGCATCCTGACCAGCTACTACCCGGTGCCGCGCGATTTTTCCGCACCCGTGCCGATTGGCTGGGCCGTGCCCGGCACGCAATTGCTCGTGCTCAACGAAGCCGGCCAGTTGCAGCCTCCCGGCGTGATTGGAGAACTGCATGTGGTCGGCCAGGGTCTCGCGCGTGGCTACCTTGATCGTCCGCAACTGACCGCCGAGAAGTTCATCAGCATCGATGTCGGCGGGATTGCGACGCGTGCGTACCGCAGCGGTGACCTGGTGCGCTGGCAGATCCCGGCGAGCGCGCAAGACGCCGTACTCGGCTTCGTCGGCCGCAGTGACCAGCAAGTCAAGATCCGTGGCTTTCGCATCGAACTTGGAGAAATCGAGGCCAAGTTGCGTGCCTGCCCCGGCGTGCAGGATGCGAAGGCGATCGTGTATCGCACGGCCAGCGGCGACAAACAGATCGTCGCCTACGTGATTGGCATCGAGGCCGACACTCCGTGGCGCACCCATCTGCAGCAGACCCTTCCGGGTTACATGGTGCCCGCGGCTTTCGTGCGCGTTGCGGCCTGGCCATTGACGGCGAACGGCAAGGTCGACTGGAAAGCCTTGCCCGCACCTGATCGCGCCGACTACACCCAGCAGATCATCGTCGCCCCAAGCTCGGATCTGCAGGCGCAACTGCTCGTCATCTGGCAGGACCTGCTGCAACTCGATCGCATCAGCATCGACGACAACTTCTTCGAGATCGGCGGCAACTCACTGCTCGCAACCCGACTGCACAATCGTATTCGTACCCAATTCGATGTCGACATGCCACTGCGCGAGGTGTTCGAGTCAGCGACGATCCGCAAGCTGGCCCTGCGTGTGGAGGCATTTCATGTAGCCGATCCATCGCTTCGCGTTGTCAGCCGGGTCGGCGGAAATCGACCACCCATGACACCTGCAGCGCAACGGGACCACGCACCACTGTCTTATTCGCAGCAGCGGCTGTGGTTCATCCATCAATTCGAAAGCGACAGTGCGCAGTACCACATTCCACTGCGCCTGCGTCTGCAAGGAAAACTCGACATCGAAGCCTTGCGGCGTTCGCTGTGCGATCTTGTCGAACGCCATGTCGCGCTGTCGACCACCTTCGCCAGCGTCGACAACGAACCGATCCAGCAGCTCAAGCGACCGAACACATTCGCTCTGCGTACCACCGATCTTCACGAGATCGACCCACGGCAACGCACGCAGGCAGCCGAACGGCATCTGCGCGATGAGGCCTTGCGACCCTTCGATCTGGGTGACGACACCGCGCTGCGTGCCTGCCTGCTGAGCCTGACCGACTCGGAGCACTGGCTGGCTTTGACCCTGCACCATATCGCCGCGGACGGCTGGTCGATCGGCATCCTGCTGCGCGAACTTTCTATCCTTTACGCGGCCCATCACTCGGGCGCGACACCGCTGCTACCCGCCTTGCCGTTGCAATACATCGATTACGCGCACTGGCAGCGGCAATGGCTGGGCGAAGCCGCGCTCGAACCGCAGTTCGCTTACTGGGAAAAGTGTCTGGCCGACGCGCCCCAGCTGCACAATCTGCCACTCGATCGCCCACGAGCCGCCGTGCAGTCGTTCCGTGGCGCGCTGCACGCGCACACGCTTCCCGCTGATCTGATCAAGGGTCTCGGCGAGCTGGCCGGTCGTCACGAGGCGACCCTGTTCATGCTGCTGCACGCGGCCTTCGCTGTGCTGCTTTCGCGCTACAGCGGCGAGACCGATATCGTGGTCGGAACACCGGTGGCAAATCGGCGTGACGAAGCGCTCACGCCAATGGTGGGTCTGTTCGTCAACACGCTCGCGTTGCGCAGCGATCTGTCGGCCGATCCGAGCTTTGTCGAATTGCTCGCACAATCCCGCGCTGCGGCCCTTGATGCCTACGAGCATCAGGATCTGCCGCTCGAACTGCTGGTCGAACGCTTGAACCCGGCGCGCAGTTCGGCCTACACGCCATTGTTCCAAATCCTCTTCGCGCTGCAGAACAACGAAGCACAGACGCTGGCTCTGCCCGGCATCGATGTGACGTCGATTCCGTTCGCCGAGCGCTACGCGAAATTTGATCTTGCGCTCAATCTGCAGCCCGACGGTGCGGGCATGCGGGTCGAATGGGAATACAGCACCGATCTGTTCGATGCCGCGACGATCGAACAAATGGCGGCATCCTACGAATGCATTCTCGCCGCCGTGCTGGCGAACCCGCAACAGCGCTCGGCGCGGTTGCCGCTGATGGACGATGCGCGACGCTGCGCGGCGCTCGCGCTCGGCAACGACACCGATCGCGCCTATCCGGCCCAGCGCTGCGTGCATGAGCTGATCGAAGAGCAGACAGCAGGCCATCCGCATGCGCCGGCGGTGATCCACGAAGGCAAAGCGCTGAGCTATGACGAACTCAACCGCAACGCCAACCAACTGGCTCGGCATCTGCGCAAACTCGGCGTCGGCCCCGATATACCGGTTGCGATGAGCATGCAGCGCGGCCCGGCCCTGGTTACCGGACTGCTCGCGATCCTCAAGGCCGGTGGTGCTTTTCTCGCACTGGACTCTGACTATCCCGAGGCACGCCTGACCAGCATGCTCGCCGACAGCAGGCCGCCGGTCGTGTTGAGCGACAGCTCCAGCATCGAAACCATGCGTGCGCTATTGCGCAACACTCCGGGCTGCGCACATACCAAAGTAATCGATGCCCGCGCGGCAACGGCGGCATGGGCCAATGAGAGCGACGGCAATCTTGATGGCGCGGCGAGCGTCGAGGCTTCGCACCTCGCCTACGTCATCTACACCTCAGGTTCGACCGGTCGACCGAATGGCGTAATGAACGAACATCGCGGCATCGTCAATCGACTGCTGTGGATGCAGGAGGCCTATCCGCTCTCTGCCGACGATCGATTCCTGCAGACCGCGCCGATCGCGTTTGGTGCATCGGTGGTGGAAATCTTCTGGCCCCTGATTGCCGGCGCCGGGCTGGTGCTCACGGATGCCGATGGACACAAGGATCCGGCTTATCTGGTCGCGCTGATCCAGCGTGAAGCCATCGACATCCTGCATTTTGTGCCATCGATGCTGCAGGCCTTCCTCGATCACCCGGATGCCGGTCATTGTCGTAGTCTCAAGCATATTTTGTGTGGTGGCGAGGTACTGCCTGGCGCGCTGGTACGGCGCTGTCACGAGCGCTTGGCACAGACCGAAGTCCATCATCTGTACGGGTCCAGCGAGACCGCCGTGCTGACCACGGCCTGGGACTGCCCGCGCGATCGGCCGGTTCCCGACAACGTTCCGATCGGCAGGCCCGGGGCGAATACCCGCCTCTATATTCTCGATACGCAAGGCCAACCCGTGCCGCGCGGCGTTCGTGGAGAAATCCACATTGCTGGTCGCCAGGTTGCACGCGGATATCTGAATCAGCCCGAGCTCGATGCCGGTCGGTTCCTTGCCGATCCGTTCGCCGACGCGGCCGATGCGCGAATGTGTCGCAGTGGTGACCTCGGTCGTCAACTGGCCGACGGCAGCATCGAACATCTCGGCCGCAACGACTTCCAGATCAAGATCCGCGGCCAGCGCGTCGAACTTGGCGAGATCGAATCCAACCTGTTGTCGCAGCCGCGTGTGCGTCAGGCAATCGTGATCGCGCAGGACTACGGCAATGGCGACATCCGACTGGTTGCCTACGTGATCCCGGATGAACCGACGAATATCGATCAATCCACGTTCGTCGAAGCACTGCGCAGGCATCTGCAAGTGCAACTGCCTGCACACATGCAGCCGGCGGCATTGGTGGTGATGTCACGGTTTCCGCTCAATGCCAACGGCAAGCTCGATCGCAAGGCACTGCCTGTCCCCGGTGAGCAGGCTTCGGCCGTTGAATTGCACGCGCCTGAAAGCGAGCTCCAGCGGGAGATCCTGGCGATCTGGCAAGAGCTGCTCAAGCAATCGAAGATCGGCATTGACTGCGATTTCTTCAGCGTCGGTGGCCACTCATTGATGGCCTTGCGTGTGGTCAATCGAATCCGCGAAGCGTTCGACTACGAACTCGAACTCAAGGCGTTCTTCAGCGCGCCGACGATCCGCGCGCTGGCCGAAGCGATCCAGCGTCACCGCCAGGCCCTGCTCGCGTCCCAGCGCTTCGACGCCTGCGAAGCCAACGAAATCATCGAATTCTGAAATCCAGGGGATATCTGCCATGGGTCATGACATTGAAAGCAAGATTCCGACGAACGCAATGCCGTCGCTGCTGCCGCTGAGCGCTGTTTGCGACGGCAATACAGGGCATCCGGCGATCGCTACCATCGCGAGTTGGGCGAGGGAGTATCTGTGCCGCCCGCACGCAGAACTCGGACGAAGTGGCCCGATGTGTCCCTTCGTCCCGGGCGCGCTGCAAAAGCGACTGCTGTTTGTCGCTGTCTACGAACGTAACGATCTCGACTTGACCGCCATCAAGCAGATCCTGCTCGACGAAATGGAGCGCTTCATTGCACTTGAACCGACTTCGGGCAACGAAGCGCAGTTCAAGGCCGTGATGATTCTGTTTCCGAACCTGACGCAAGAGCAGACAAGGCGCCTGATCGATGTCGCCCAGGCCGAATTGCAGATGGACTTCGTGCCCAACGGCCTGATGGTTGGCGAGTTCCATTCCGGCCCGCCACAGAAAGGCGGGCTGTGGAATCCGGAATTTCGCCCGTTGTTCAGCCCGGTCCCGATGTTGGCCATTCGCCACATGGTGCCAACTGACATTCTCTTCCTCAAGGACAATGCAGACTTGTTTGCAGAATATACAAAGATCTACGGTAACTCGGTCCCTGAACGTTTTCGAGCGCATTTCGACGAAGCCGCGGCTCGCTTCGGCACGAGCGCAATACCCTCGCGCGACACTCCGCACGCCGCACCGCGCGTGATCGCAGCACTCAAGGCGGCCGACGCGCAGTACCAGGTGCACTGCCACGATGATTTCGAGCAGAGCATCCGCAGCCCGAAGGATTTTGCCGCGGCACTGGGTTACTCGCTCGAGCGCATCAGCAAGACCCTGTTCCTCAAGATCCGCAGCACCGGCGGCTATTGCATGGTCATCTGCGGCATGCACAAGCGTGTCGATCTGCCGGCGATTTCGGCTGTACTCGACTGCGGCCGTCTTGAACTGGCCTCGCTCGCCGAGCTCCACGACCGGGTCGGTTATCCGCCGACTTCGGTCACGCCGATCGGGATCGAAAACATTCCGGTCTTCATCGACGAATCCCTGCTCGAACACGCGACGGTACTGACCGGCAGCGGCGTACCGCGCGTGGAAATCGAAATTTCGCCAGCACAATTGCAGGCCCTGTGCGACGCCCGCCTGATGGCAATGGCCTGAACAATCGGAATTGTAAAATCCATGCAGATTGCCAACGTCATCGAGGAGCTCGCCGAAGCCGGTGTCTACCTGACCGTCATCGACGGCAAGCTCGTATGCAAGGCGAACGAGGGCGCACTGACGCCCGAGCGACGCCAGCTCATCGGCGCAAGCAAGGCCGATTTCCTCGCGTTTCTCGATCGCGGCGCGGCAGATCGAGATGCGCAAGAGCCGCCCTTGTTACGCCGGCCGACCGGACCCGCGCCGCTGTCGGCAACGCAGCAGCGCTTGTGGTTCATCGATCGCCTGACCGGCGCGAACTACACGATCCCGGTGACCTATCGACTGAGTGGTCCACTCGATGCCGACGCGCTGTGCCGGGCCATGCAACGCATCGTCGAACGCCATGAAAGTCTGCGCAGCGTGGTCGGGCTGGACGAACATGGACAACCGTTTGCAGTCATCCAGGAGCAGGTCGATCTTGCGGTGGAGCACGCGGATCTCAGCGCCCTTGATTGCAGCGAGCAGGAGTCTCAAATCCGTCAACGTCTGCAAGCGGCGGTGGCGCGATCCTTCGACCTCGCTCGCGACATTCCTCTGCGCGCGCAAATGCTCCGGCTTGGGGCCGACGCGCACGTGCTGTTGCTGACCGTGCACCACATCGCCTCGGATGGCTGGTCGGTCGAGAACCTGCTCGCTGAGCTGTCGACGCTGTATCGCGCTTTTCAGCTTGGGCAGTCCGATCCGTTGCCAGCATTGAGCTTGCAGTACGCGGACTATGCGGCGTGGCAGAAGCAATGGCTGCAGGGCGAACGGCTGCAGCGGGAACTCGGCTACTGGCGAAGCCAGCTGGCCGGCGCGCCTGCCGTACACAGTCTTCCACTGGATTTTCCTCGCCCCACGCAATCACTACAGAACGGCGCGACGTGGCGCCAATGCCTGCCCGCTTCGCTGTATCAAGCGATCAAGACGCTGAGCCAAAGTCTCCGCGCGACTCCCTTCATGACACTGCAGACTGCGTTCGCGATGCTCATCGCGCGCTGGAGTGGCGAGACTGACATTGTCATTGGAACTCCGGTTGCGAATCGGCCGCGCAACGAACTCGGCAACTTGATCGGCTTCTTCTCGAACACGCTGGCCTTGCGCAGCAGCTTCGCCGACAACCCGAACTTCATCGATGCCGCGCAGCGGACGCGAACGATGGCGCTCGATGCGTACAAGTTCCAGCATCTGCCGTTCGAGGTGCTGGTCGAAGATCTCAATCCGCCGCGCAATCTCAATCACGGCCCGCTGTTCCAGATCATGTTCTCACTGCAGGACACCGACGAACGTTCGGCCTTCGATCTGCCGGGTATTGCCATCGCAGCGATCCTGCCGGATTGCTCGAATGCAAAGTTCGATCTGAACCTGAGTCTCTTCGAGACCGCCAACGGACTCGAAGCGTGCTGGGACTACAGCAGCGAACTGTTCGGCGAAGACACCATCGCGTGCATCGGGCAATCGTTCGAGGTGCTGCTGAATGGCATCGTCGCGGAACCGAACCGGCGGCTCGATGAACTGCCTTTGCTCGACGCGTCGGAACAGCGACGCGTGCTCGCCATCGGCAACGAAATGCGCGCGCAGTATGCGCAACCGTCATGCCTGCACGAGCTGATCGAGATCCAGGTCGAGCGCAATGCCGAAGCGATCGCGGTGATCCAGGAAGGGCTGGCGCTCAGCTACGGCGAGCTCAATCGTCGGGCCAATCGTCTCGCCCACCATCTGCGTGATCTCGGTGTCGGGCCCGATTTGCCCGTCGCGATCATCATGGATCGTTGCCCGGACATGATCGTGGCGATGCTCGCGATCCTCAAGGCCGGAGGCGCGTTTGTGCCGATCGAGCCCGATCAACCGGAACATCGCCTCGCTTTCCTGCTCGGCGACAGCGCGCCCATCGTGGTCCTCGGCTGCGGCGCAGCGACCACGCGCGCGCGATCGATCCTTGCTGATTTGCCCACGCAAACGCGTCCGCCGCTCATCGACCTCATCGTCGATGCCGCGCAATGGGAGGGCGCCTGCGAACTCAATATCCACGCTGCGGATATCGGCCTGAGCTCACGCAACCTCGCCTACATCATCTATACCTCGGGTTCGACCGGACAGCCGAAAGGCGTGATGAACGAACATCATGCCGTGGCCAACCGCATGCGCTGGATGCAGGAGGTCTATGCGCATTCGCCGAGCGATCGCGTGCTGCAGAAGACGCCGATGGGTTTCGATGTGTCAGTCCGCGAGATCTTCCTCAGCCTGATGGCGGGAGCGCGATTGGTCCAGGCGCGCGTCGACGGTCATCGTGATCCGGGCTATCTGGTCGACTTGATTGCCGCCGAGAAAGTCACCGTCGCGGGCTTTGTGCCATCGATGCTTGAGGTGTTTCTCGACCATCCGCGCATTCGCGAATGCACCAGCATCGGGCGGATTTTCTGCGGCGGCGAAACGTTGCCCGGCACACTCGCACGGCGCTGCCGTTCGATGTTTCCCGATATTCGCCTGCACAATCTGTACGGACCGACCGAGGCCGCGGTCAGCGTGACCGCGTGGGACTGCATCGGCGAGTCGATCCCCGACACGATTCCAATCGGCAAGCCCGGCACCAACGTCCGCATCTACATCCTTGACGAGCGAGGCAACCCGGTACCCAGAGGCATGCGTGGCGAGATCCACATCGGCGGGTGCCAGGTCGCGCGCGGCTACCTCAATCTCCCGGAGCTGAGTGCCGAGCGCTTTATCTCTGATCCGTTCTCCACCGAAGCCGGCGCACACATGTACCGCAGCGGCGATCTCGGGCGTTTGTCGGCAGACGGCAATATCGAGTTTCTGGGCCGCAATGATTTCCAGGTCAAGATCCGCGGCCAGCGTGTCGAACTCGGCGAGATCGAGGCGCATTTGCGCAATGTCCGTGGCGTGGCGCAGGCCGCCGTGATCGCTCGCGATTTCACCGACGGCACGTTGCGCCTGGTCGCCTATCTGGTTGTCGACAGCGATCGCGACGACCAAGTGTTGGGCGAGGCTCGCTCGCATCTGCAACACGTGTTGCCCGCACACATGCTGCCATCGGCCTTTGTACATTTATCTCAGTTACCGGTGACGGCGAACGGCAAGCTCGACCTCAAGGCTCTGCCCGCGCCGGAATCCAATGCCGACGAAACGACGCATCACACGCCCGCCGAGGGTGCGCTGGAAATCCGCATTGCGACC
This sequence comes from Dokdonella sp., assembly GCA_039930065.1. Taxonomy (GTDB): domain Bacteria; phylum Pseudomonadota; class Gammaproteobacteria; order Xanthomonadales; family Rhodanobacteraceae; genus Dokdonella. The sequence goes on along the minus strand of JBDSPX010000280.1, from coordinate 7,448 downwards.
ATGTGGCAAGATCTGCTGCAGCGCGAGCAGATCGACGTCACCGCCAATTTTTTTGACATGGGTGGACATTCGCTGCTGCTGACGCGCCTGCACAATCGCATGCATGCAGCGTTCGGATTCGAACTGTCGCTGCGCGAACTGTTCGGTGCACCGACGATCCGCGAGCAAGCTGATCTGATCGCATTCCATCAACAGGGCTCCTGCACTGACGTCGTGCCCGCACCGAGGCCGCGACCCACCGACGCGCCGATGGCCTTGTCGTTCGCGCAACGCCGACTATGGTTCATCGATCAGATGGGCGAAGCAGGCGCGGTCTACAACATTCCGTGCGCGCTGCGCCTGCGCGGCGTTCTCGATAGGGCCGCGCTGACTGATGCGCTGCAGTCGATCGTCGAGCGCCATGAGGTCTTGCGTACGGTGCTTGTGAGTATCGACGGCGAAGCCGCGCCACGCGTGCTCGACGAAGTGACGATCCGCGCGACGATCGAGGATCTTTCCAAGCTCGATGATCTGTCGCGCGCATCGGAATTGCGACGCCAACTCGATGCCGAAGCGGCGCGACCGTTCGCACTTTCTACGGATATTTTCCTGCGTGCACGAATCCTCTGCCTGGCCGAACACGAGCATGTCCTGCTCCTGACCATCCACCACATTGCTGCCGACGGCTGGTCGATGGGCGTGTTGTTGAGTGAACTCGCCGAGCTGTACAACAGCGCGCTCGGCAAGCGCGATGCCGAACTGCCCGCATTGTCCCTGCAGTACTCGGACTATGCCCACTGGCAACAGCAATGGTTGCAGGGCGAACGCCTCGAACGGCAATGGCAGTACTGGCGAGATCAACTCGACGGACTGCCGATCCTGCACAACCTGCCGATCGACTTTGCTCGCCCCGAAACGCAACTTTATCGGGGTGCAATTCACTGGCAACAGATGCCGGCCGAATTGCTGATCGGAATTCAGAACCTCGCACGCCGATACGAGGTAACGCCGTTCATCGCCCTGCAGACGGCGTTCGCGATTCTGCTCGCGCGCTGGAGTGGCGATACCGATATCGTCATCGGCACGCCGATCGCCAACCGTCGTCACGAGGAACTCGCGCCGCTGATCGGCTTCTTCGTCAATACCCTGGTTCTGCGCAACCGGATCATCAGCAATGCGTCTTTCGCGAGCGCCTTGCTCGATGCCAAGAAGGTTGCACTCGATGCATTCCAGCATCAGGATTTTCCGTTCGAGATGCTGGTAGATCGCCTGCGTCCTCCGCGCTCGCTCGGACACAGCCCATTGTTTCAGGTGATGCTCTCGTTCGACAACAATGGCAGCGCGATCGTCCCGCTCGACGGACTTGCTGTCGACGACGTCGCCAGCGATTCGCACTACGCCAAATTCGATCTCACCTTGAACCTGCGCGAGACCGATTCCGGTCTGCAGGCCTGCTGGGACTACAACCGCGACTTGTTCCGCGCCGACACCATCGAACGCATCGCGGCTTCATTTGAAACCCTGCTGCTCGGTATCGTGGCAGCTCCTGATCGTCCTATCAGCGAACTGCCGTTGGTCGTCGACGGGGTTTCGACCCAGCCGGTTCTCGACCGGCCACCAACCGCGCTGCCTGCGGTTGCGGGCGTACACGAGCTCATCGAGGCTTGGGCGCAGCGAAGACCGGAAGGCATCGCGGTGCGCGACGACACCAACCAGATCAGCTATGTCGATTTGAATCAGCGCAGCAATCGCCTCGCACATGCGCTGCGTGAAATCGGCGTCGGTGCCGATGTGCGCGTGGCGATCCATGTCGATCGCAGTATCGACATGGTCATCGGCCTGTTCGCTATCCTCAAGGCCGGAGGTGCTTACGTTCCGCTCGATCCGGCGCATCCGCAAGCGCGACGCCAGGCGATCCTGGAAGACAGTGGCGCAGTCGCGCTGCTGACACAAACAGGTCTGCGCGACGCACTGAGCGTGGGCGAGCTGCCGCGGCTGCTGATCGACGATGCCTCGGCATTCTCCAGGCACAGCAACTGCAATTCTGCCAATGTGGCACAATCGCGAAAGCATCTGGCTTACGTTCTCTACACCTCAGGTTCGGCCGGTACGCCCAAAGGCGTCATGGTCGAACACGGCAACCTGCTCAACCTGGTTGAGGACGGCTGTCGACGCTTCCTCGACGAGGGCGCAATCGAGGCGTCTTTCTGGACGAGTTTCGGTTTCGACGTTTCGGTCTTTGAATTGTTCGTCACGCTGGCCCTTGGCGGCACCCTCAACATCGTACCGGGCGACATCCGTGCGGACGCCGATGGCCTGCTCGGATGGTTGGCTGAAACAGGCATCACGCACGCCTATCTGCCTCCGTTCTTCATGCGTCGACTGCGCGAGTATGCCGACGACAAGATCTCGGCACTGTCCCTGCGACGTCTGCTCGTCGGCGTCGAACCGCTGCAGGAGAACGAACTCCATCACCTCCGGCGGCTGCTTCCGCAGCTGCATATCCACAATGGCTATGGCCCAACCGAAACCACGGTCTACAGCACTTGCTACTCGGATATTCGTGCACTTGTGCGCAATGCGCCGATCGGCACGCCGATCATCAACACGCACATCGACATCCTCGATGATGCCTTGCAGCCGGTACCGATCGGCGTGGTCGGCGAAATCCATGTCCGCGGACTCGGTGTCGCGCGAGGTTATCTCAACCAGGCCGAACTGAGCGCCGAGCGTTTCATCAGCCATGCTTCCGGCGCGCGCATGTACCGCACCGGCGATCTCGGTCGCTGGCTCGCCGAAGGACAGATCGAGTTCCGCGGCCGCAAGGATCAGCAGATCAAGTTCAACGGCGTGCGCATCGAACCGGGCGAGATCGAAGCAGCGCTGCGCGCGCATGCGGGCGTGAGGGATGTCGCGGTGGTCCTGCGTAAGCCGAAGGACGCAGAGAATCGTCTCGTCGCCTATGTCGTGCCGAGCGAGGATTCGACATCGAACATGGACGAATTGCGCGATCATCTTGCCGATCGGCTGCCGGCCTACATGCTTCCGGCTGCCTATGTTTCTCTCGACCGGTTGCCACTCACCGTCAGTGGCAAACTCGACGCGCGCGCCTTGCCCGAACCGGATATGGACGCCTATACGGGCGCCGACCATGTACCACCGCAGACGCCTCTTGAGCAGAAACTCGCGACGATCTGGCAGGAGCTGCTCGACCACGAACAAATCAGCGTCACGGCGAATTTCTTCGATCTCGGTGGCCACTCGCTCAACGCGGTGCGTCTGATGTCGAGCATCCGCGATGCAACCGGCAAGGCGCTGCCGATCTCGATCCTGTTCAAGGCACCTACGATTCGCGCGCTCGCCGCGCAGATCGAGAGCCACATGTCGGCGGTCGAGGAATCCTTTGTAACCTTGCGCGAAGGTGGCTCAAAGCCGCCGCTATTCGTCCTGCACGCCGCCGGTGGTGATGTGCTTTGCTACCAGCCGCTGCTGCAATATCTTGACCCTGATATGCCGGTACACGGACTGGCCCGCAGCGAATTGCCGACCCAGCGCGTGCCCGCATTCAAATCAGTTGAGCAGCTCGCCGACGACTACATTGCCCGCCTGCTCAAGCATCAGCCGGAAGGTCCCTACCATCTGGCTGGCTGGTCCAGTGGCGGCTTGCTTGTGATGGAGATCGCCTCTCGACTGGAACAACAAGGCAAGAAGATCGCTACGATCGCGCTGATCGACACGATGCTTGCGACCGGCACCGGCATACCCGCGAGTTATCACGAGACCGGTCTGAATCAGCTGCAGAAGCTCCCTGCGCAACCGGCCTGCGAACTCATGCGCGACTACGATTCGGCACTGCCGAAGGCGATTCCGCAGAACGGCGTTCTCGACGTCTCGGCAACCGACTATTTCAATTTCCTCGTTGCCGCCAACCAGATCGGAATCGATTTCCACAAACCCGACTTCCTGCTTGAAACGCAGGTCCACTACTTCGGTTGCAGCCGTAACGAGAATTTCAAGACCGTGTCCCAACGCATCGCCGAGATCCAGAAGCTCGTGAGCAAACCGATCGTGTGCATGCAATTCGACGCCACCCACTTTTCGATCATGGAAGAACCCGACGTCGCGCAACTGGGCCCGGCCCTGGCCGCCATCATCGCGGCATCGACGACCACGCTCGACCCTACCGAAACACCCCGACCTCTCTCCAGGATCCACGCATGAATGCATCAACCGTCCAGGATACGCTTGCACCCGGCGAACCGGCCGCCGCACCTTCGCTGTTCGCCAACCGCAACTATCGACTGCACTGGATCGGCACGGCGATTTCCTGCCTGGGCGACTACTTCACCCTGATTGCGATGCCGTGGCTCGTGCTCACTCTGACCAGCGATGCCAGCGTGCTCGGTATCGTGATGGCGCTGGAAAGCCTGCCCCGTGCCGCCTTCATGCTGATCAGTGGCCGCTTCTCGGATAGCTACACGCCACTCAAGGTGATCATCTGTGGACGTGCGCTTTTCATGGTCGCTCTGCTGGGACTGGCCTTGCTGCTTCTGTATGGACAACTGCAGATCCATCATCTTTATGTCTTCTCACTCGCATTCGGACTACTTTCGGCATTCACGATGCCGGCAACGACTGCATTGCTGCCGAGGCTGATTGAGAAGGAGCAGATCCAGCGCGGCAACAGTGCACTGATGGGTACGCGACAGATGATCCAGCTGTTCGCACCGGTGCTGGCCGGCCTGCTGATCTGGGGAACGCCGACGCTAGACACCGCGGCTACGGGAGATTCTGCGCATATCGCCTGGGCATTTCTGCTCAACGCAGGTGCGATCTTCATTTCGCTGCTACTGATCCGGAATATCCGACTTTCACCGATCGCCGCCAACCTCGCCCCCGGTGCGGCACGCGCCCCACTCGCTGATGGCTTTATCTATTTGTGGAAGGATAAGGGCCTGCGCATCGCCACCTTCTACATGGCCTGCATCGGATTCTGCGCAATCGGTCCATTGCTGACTGTCATTCCACAATTTGCCGCGCAACGCCTGGATAACGGCGCGCTGTCCTACGGACTTCTGTATTCGGTCAACGGCCTCGGAGCGATGGTCGGCTTTGCCATGGGCGGACTGCTGGCCAAACCGAAACCCCGCCACCTCGGACTGGTCATCCTGAGCGCCGATCTGATTGCCGGCCTGTGCATTCTCTGGTTTGGGCAGAGCAATGGTTTCGCCTCGGCTGCACCGGCATTGGCCCTGATGGGTGTCGCCAACGCGTTCGCTGGCGTCAGCGCGCTGAGCTGGATCCAGCAACGAATTCCCGATGCGCTATCGGGGCGCGTGATTGGCGTCGTCATGTTCGCCACGATGGGTCTCACGCCGGTCTCGATGGCCCTCAGTGGCTTTGTCATCGCCCACTCTTCGATGACCACGCTGCTGTGGATCTCGGGCAGTACCGTTGCCCTGGTGTCACTGCTCGGGCTCCTCATCCCCGCCATCAACCGCTTTGGAACCTACCCGAGCCCGGACGCCGACGCATTGACATCCAGGCAGAACCCCGGATGACGCTGTGCGGAAATCGTGACTGCCCGCGGAATCTGCGGGTGGAGTGCTTGCCCGGGATAGCCGCAAGCTGAAGCAAGCGCAGTCGGATCAGGCCGGGCTTTTGGGCGACGCTGGAATCCGGGCGCAGGCGGACTGGTCCGCAACCGCTCAATGGTTCGTTTCACCACGCACGCCTAATCTCGGCCGAGAGCGACCACATATCGTCCATATCTTTGCTTCCCGGAGCGCGCATGTCCCTTGCAACGCTGCCCACCGTCTTCCTGCCGCACGGCGCCGGCCCGTGCTTCTTCATGGATTGGCCACCGGCTGGCACCTGGGACTCGATGGCCAACTGGCTGCGTGGCCTGATCGACGAACTTGGCATCAACCCGAAAGCAATCGTGGTTGTTTCAGCCCACTGGGAAGCGCCGGTATTCACGGTCAATGCGCAATCCGATCCCGACCTGCTGTATGACTACTCGGGTTTCCCCGAGCATACCTATCGACTGACCTGGCCCGCGCCGGGTTCGCCCGAGCTGGCGGCGCGCATACGCGAGCTGCTCAGCGCAACCGGTATCGCCAATGCCGAAGACAACCAGCGTGGGCTCGATCACGGCGTCTTCATTCCGATGAAACTGGTTTTTCCGGGAGCCGAGGTTCCGGTGGTGCAATTGTCACTCCTTCGCGGGCTGGATCCGACCGAGCATCTTGCCCTCGGTCGCGCACTTGCGCCTCTGCGCGATGAAGGCGTGCTGATCATCGGCAGCGGCATGAGCTTCCACAATATGCAGCGCTTCAGTCGCGAAAACAGCGGAGTCGACGCGGACTCCGAGCGTTTTGATGCGTGGCTCAGCGAATCCATTTCGCTGCCTCGCCAGCAGCGCGAACAGCGACTCATCGACTGGGCGCTTGCTCCGGGCGGTCGCGGCTCGCATCCGCGCGAGGAACACCTTTTGCCGCTGCATGTGATTGCGGGCGCAGCGGGCGATGACGACGGTCGCAAGATCTTCGAGGATCGCGTCCTCGGTAGCGTGCAATCGGCCTTCGTGTTTGGCTTCCGGCAAAAGCCCGTGTAGGGCGAAACCCAGGTAGCGGTTTGCGCCGCACGGTGCAGCTCACCTCTACTCCGCACGTCGCCCGCACAAATGCTGGAATCGCCTTTAGCGGCTTCCGTTTATTGGTTCGAGCTGGCGGAGGTCGAAGGCAAGCGCATCACCGCAGCGAGCGTGGCGATGCCATCCCAGAGATGGCCGACGCGCAGGTTTTCATTCTCGGCGTGCTGGTTGTTGTCGGGATTGGCCAACGGGATAACCAAGGTCGGCGCGCCAGTTATCTCGGTAATGATAAACAATGGCAGACTTCCACCCATGGTCGGCGTCAGCACGAGCGATTCGCCGGCGAGCGTGCGCATCGCCGCTACCACATCCCTCGAAATCGGCAGATCCATCGGCGTGCGTGAAGCCGGATAGCCACCCGCTTCCAATGTAACTGTCGCGATCTTCTCGTGTGCGCGTCGCTCTTCGTCCGTCGGCGCTCGATCGAGCACGAAAAATCCCTGGCCGCGAATATGCGCAAGCAACTTGTCGAGTTGGCCTTGCACGGTGTTGCCCTTGACCAGACGCAGATCGAGCGTGGCCCGAGCTTCAATCGGAATCACGTTGCGCGCATTCGCACCGACGTCGGCCGCGCGAATGCCATTGATGTTCAGTGACGGCTGATTGATCGCCTGCGACAACGACAGACCGGGCGTTTCGCTCGCGCTCAGACCGAGATCCTGCAACAAGGCCGCGTCATCATCGGGCGATGCCGCAAGCGCGGCCTGCTCCGCTGCGCCCAGTGGCACGACATCGTCATACCACGCGCCAATCGTCACGCGACCGTCCTCGCCTTTCATCGAGGCCAACAGTTGCGCGAGATGCAAGGCGGGAT
>JBDSPX010000279.1:0-7076 GCA_039930065.1 Dokdonella sp. | reverse complement strand
GATCGCACGTCGTGCGATGGAAGCGCCGCTGCGCGAAATCGTCACCAACGCCGGCGATGAGCCGAGCGTGATCTTGAACAAGGTCGCCGACGGCAAGGGTAACTACGGCTACAACGCAGCCACCGGTGAATACGGCGACATGGTCGAGATGGGTATTCTTGACCCGACCAAGGTCACCCGCACCGCGCTGCAGAACGCCGCCTCGATTGCTGGTCTGATGATCACAACCGAAGCGATGGTCGCCGAAGCGCCGAAGAAGGACGAAGGCCACAGCCACGGCGGCGGCGGCGGTGGAATGGGCGGCATGGGCGGCATGGGCGGTATGGATTTCTAATCCCCCGTGCGATCGTCCTGATCGCAAGAGCGGAGCAAGCGCGGCCATTCGTGGCCGCACTTCTCACAGAAGCTTGCCCCGCTCCGCTGTATCGATACAAGAAAGCCCCGCAGTGATGCGGGGCTTTTCTTCTTTCGCGTCAGCAGGTGTCTAAACAGGTGGCGGGCCGTATAGGTTTCTTGAGCAATTAAGCGCCATACCCAAACCCCTCTACCGGGTTGATGGCTTGCTCCGAGGGTGATCAAGCATGAGGGCGCTTGCAAAACGTTGTCAGAACAACAACAATCGTTGTCATAATGACAACGCATCACGCCCGTAGGCAAGATCCCGCCAAAGTACTTTTCGGCGCCGATCATCGCCGGCTTCTCGGTCTGCTGTATATGCGCCCTGACGAGAGCTTCCACGTGCGCGAAATCGCGCGCCTCGCTGGCGTGGATGCCGGCAACGCGCACCGCGCCTTGCGCCGACTTGAGCAGGCGGGCCTGGTGAATGCGAGCCGCAGCGGCAACCAGCGCCTCTATCAAGCCGGCCGGGAAAGCCCGATTTTCGCCGAACTGCAGGGCATCATGCGCAAAACCGCAGGTTTGGCCGATGTCCTGCGCGAGGCGCTTGAGCCAATCGCGCCGGGCATCGAGACTGCTTTCGTATTCGGCTCGATTGCGCGCGGAGAGGCCGGTCCGCGCAGCGATGTGGATTTGATGGTCGTCGGTGACGTCAGCTTCACCGAGGTGGTTGAGGTCGTCTATCCGTTACACGAGCGTCTCGGCCGCGAGGTCAATTCCGTTGTCATGACAGCCAAGGAGTTCCGCGAGCGCGCAAAGGATCCCGGTTTCATTGCGCGCGTATTGAACGGTCCGCGCATTACGCTGCTCGGAGAACCCAATGACGCTTGAAAACCTGGCGCACATTGGCCGACTGCTGGCGCACGAGCCCACACGCGAGGAAATCGGCAAGCTGCTGAACGGCGCGGCACGCAGCCTGAAGGATGCCGGAAACACCACCAACGCAAACGCAAGCCGCTTGGTACTGGCCTACACCGCGATCATGGAAGCGGCCCAAGTGGCGCTGTTCGCGAACGGATACCGGCCCAGCAAGAGCGAAGGCGGTCACCACATGACCATGATCCAAAGCCTCGTGCATTCCATCGGCATCGAGCCGGCACGCATGCGCGTACTCGATACCATCCGCCACAAGCGCAACGTCATTGACTACTCCGGTGAAGATGCCGAACCCAGCGAAGTGCGCGAGGCCGTTGCCGCAGCCGCAGCGCTGCTTGCGGATGTAAACACTTGGCTGGCGAAGCATCATCCGGAGCTGTCATGAACACGTCATCATCCCACTGCTCGAAGTGGGCAAACAACGACAGCGACGTCGTCGACATATTCGACAACGACACCATGACCTTGGTGCCAGTCAACGTTGGTAAGAAGGGAGAATTCGCATCGGAATGACCAAGCCCCTGCCTTCATTCGAATCGATCCTCAACCTTCGCCTGTTGCGACGCAGGGCCGATTCGAGATCGTTTGCGCGCTGCGAAGAGTATTTCAACGGTGACCTCGTCGGCCGAGTGACCGAGCACGATGCGGTGATCTCGGCCAAGGTTGAGGGCACGCAAACCTATCGCGTCAAGTTGTGGCTGGAGGGAGACGCACTGGACTATTCGTGCAGTTGCCCGGTTGGGCGCGATGGCGAGTTCTGCAAGCATGCCGTGGCGCTCGGGCTGGCGTGGTTGGATGGGCCTCACACCAACGCAACGACCAAACCGAAATCACGCAAGTCGGTCACCCTCGATGATGTGCGTGCGCAGTTGCTCAAGCGCGACAAAAAAACGCTGGTCGAGCTGATTATGCAGCAGGCCATCGAGGATGATGATCTGCGTCGACGATTGCTGATGGAGGTGGCCAGCCGTGCGTCGGATGGACTGAATCTGGATACTTGGCGCGAGGCAGTGGATGAGGCGGTCGAATGCCGCGAGTTCGTTGAGTACCGCGATGCATCCACCTTCATCGGAGGCATCGATTCGGTGGTGGACGGGATCGAAGCACTGCTCAAGAAGGGGCACGCGAGCGCGGTCATTGAATTGAGCGAACATGCGCTGGCGGCTGTCGAGCGGGCTATCGAGTCGGTGGATGATTCAGACGGTGACATGGGCGTGCTCATGGAGCGCATCCAGACGTTGCATCATCGCGCATGCAAAAAGGCCAAACCGGATCCAGAGTTGCTTGCCCGGCGCTTGTTCGCCTGGGAGCTCGCAACCGAGTGGGACAGTTTTTTCGACGCAGCGACACACTACGCCGATGTTTTCGGCAAGAAGGGCCTCGCTGTGTACCGCCAACTCGCCGAGGCGGAATGGGCCAAAGTACCGACCTTGCGGCCCGGCAATCGGGATTCTGAAAAATACGCGCATCGTTTTCGCATCACCCAGATCATGGAGACGCTCGCGAAGCAATCCGGCGATATCGAGACGCTGGTTGCGGTCATGCAGCGCGATCTCTCTTCGCAATACAAATTCCTTCAGATAGCCGAGGTCTATCAGGCCGCGAAGCAGAAAGATCAGGCGCTGGACTGGGCCGAACGCGGCGCCAAGGCGTTCTCTGGTCCCATGGATGGGCGATTGCGCGAGTTTCTGGCCGACGCCTATCACGCGCGCAAACGCCATGCAGAAGCCATGGCCCTGATCTGGAGCGCATTCTGCGAGTCAATGCAGCTTGAAACCTATCAGGGCTTGCTCGCCCATGCGCAACGCAGCAAACAGCACGAGCTCTGGCGAGATCGCGCCCTCGCAACGATTCGCGAATCCTTGCTTGCCAAGCCGAAAAAAGCGACGGCTCATCGCTGGAATCCGAGGCCCTCGGATCGCTCCCTGCTCGTCAGCATCTTTCTCTGGGAGAAGAATCCAACAATGGCATGGGCCGAGGCGCTCGACGGTGGATGCCCTCAGCAGCTATGGCTGGAATTGGCGGCTGGGCGCGAGCAGACACACCCGCAGGACGCCCTCGATATCTATCAACGTCAGATCGAGCCAACGCTGGACAAGACCAATGACGAAGCGTATCGACAGGTCATCGCCTACCTGAGCAAGATGCGCGGCTTGATGGCGAGGCTCGATCGCGCGCACGAATTCGTCAATCTGCTCGGCAAGCTGCGGGCGAACTGGAAGCGCAAGCGCAACTTCATCAAAATGCTCGATGCCCGTCGTTGGTAGTCGAGTGCAAGGCGAGACGGCATCAGACCTTGGTTCGGAGTGTTTCTGCAAATTGGATCCGCCGCAGCCTACGGCAATTGAGCATAGTTGCACCTGATCAAACACCAGCCCATTCACTCACCATCAAAAACACCCATGCCTATTTCCCACAAGCACGACGAAGACCCTGGCTTCAATATGGGAGGCGCGATCGCGTTCATCGCAGTGGCGGTGGCCAGAGGTGAGAGTTTTGCCGAGTATTCGGCGCGAGCGCTTGGCGACACCGATTACCTGATGCCGCCGCCTGCGCATGGAAATTTGCGCGATGATCCGGGCTTGCGCCGCAGTGTGGCGCTCGCCCTCATTCGCGCGTTGTGGCGACAAATGCCGGATCCGCAGAATCGCTTTGCGCCGGCCGCGCTGCCGCATCCTGAGCGCAACGCGCTTTGCCATTGCGGCTCAGGTCACAAGTACAAGAAATGCTGCGAACCGATTGAACGCAGCGTGCCGATTCAGCACATGAATCTGCTGCCGCAACTGATATCGACGCTGCCGAAGAAACGTTGGGCCGAGTTGGTCGGAAGCCGCATTTCGCTGGATATGGTCGCGGCGACGGCTTCCGACTGGAGCGGCGAGGGCCGGGACAAGGATGCATTGGCCTTGCTTGAACCGTGGTTCGTGGGCGACAACTATCTTGATGCCCGCCACGAGATTCTTTTCGATCTGCTGCTCAACGTTTACACGAATCTCGGCAAGCCGCGAAAGAAATCCGCCTTGCTGGAGCGCGGTATGACGTCAGACGATCGGCTTCTGCGTTCGGCCGCGATGCAGCGCAATGTCACCCTGCTTGCCGATGCCGGAAACTATCGGGATGCGTGGATCGAATTCCGCAATGCCCAACGCGAAGATCCGGATTCGCCATCGCTGTCGCATCTGGAAGTCATCGTACTGCTCAATGAGGGACGTGAAGCCGATGCGCGTGAGCGCGCGCAATTCTGGGTGGCTCGGCTGCAGAAGCGCCGCGATCCAGACCTTGTCGAACTGATCGACATGTTGAAGGGCATTGCCGAACACGGCGGCGAAGGCATGCTGCGTATTGCCGAAGAAATGAAACCCGGCGTGGCCAAGTTCATCAGCGCGCTGCGCAACGCACCGCCAGTCTCCAGTGCGTATCTTCTGCAACCGGCAGAGGATTCGGCAGGCCCCTTGATGCCCGTGCCTGCACTCGAAAACGCGCACCTCGCATGGGAGGAAGCCTTCCCGGGGTTTGATTTGATCGGCGAGGAAAGCGCGGCCCTTATCTGGATCACCGCGCCGGAATGGCAGGCAGTACTCGACGCGCATCCGATCCTGTGGCAAAGCTTCGAAGTGATCCCGGCACTGATGGAGGCGGTCATGGCGATGGCCGTTCCAGGCACGGAAGGTCTGATCAATGAGCTCGCCCAGCGCGGCGAACGTCTGCTGCGTGAAGTCATTCGTGCCAATGCAGCCGAAGGTCTCAAGCTCGAATGGGGTTGGATGGAAAACCGCGAAGCCCTGAGCCTGCTCGGCGACCTCATCGTCGAGGACCTTCAGAAACCGTCTACTGACGAAAGCCTCGCCCGACTCGAATGGCTCGTCCTCACCCTGAACCCGAACGATAATCAGGGGTTCCGAGATGACTTGCTGCGCGGCTATCTCGAATGCGGCCGACTCGGCGATGCGCTCGCACTGTCCGATCGCTATCCCGATGATCTCGCACCCATGCGCTACAACCGCGCGCTGACCTTGTTTGCACTTGGCGAAATCGACAAGGCGGCGACGGCACTCGGCGACGCCATCAAACATTACCCCAAGCCGCTCGCGTGTCTGCTCAAGGTAAATCCGAAAGTACCGAAACAAGGCAAGTACGGCATTGCCATCGGTGGCGACGAGGAGGCGTGGATTTATCGCAACGAGCATCTGCACCTATGGAATCAGTTCGCTGCGCTCGAGTGGGCACGTGAACGCTCCAAATCGATGCCAAAAAATTCGGGCTAGCCGCTGCGGCAACAACCCATGCTCGGCAATTTTGGCGGAGGCGGATGAATAGTCAAGGATCGGCGGTCCGATGCGTTGCCCATCGGTTAGCGCGACGCAGCTGCTCCATCGACTGGATCAACACGGAGCAAAACTGACGGCGGGTCGTGCAATCGAATGTCGTCGTGTCGTCAAGGTCGACTTGCGCCCATGCAGAAATTGCATTCCGGCGCGGGTCGTTACTTGCTTTGTGGCTGCAAGCATGTTGCGCAGCGGGAGCCCCGACCTCACGGATCGGAACCTGATCACGTTTCGTCATGAATCACGAGGAAAAACGGTAGAAAACCCATCCGATAGGATAAGCTCGCGCGCTTATCTCCGGGAGTGATTCATGGATACAGCGCGAAATTTGGGTGCGAAGCTGGTCGTTGCGACGTTTGCCATCACCACCTCATTGGGCGGCGGAACGACGGCGCTGGCACAGGAGGTTGACGCCGCTCAGACGGCCACGTCGACCGACACGAAGCCCTCGGAAGGTGACGTTACCCAACTGGAAGGATTGACTGTCTTGGGCTCGCGTCGCTACGACCGATCGTCCGATGCCGACACGGCGGTTCCGGTTGATGTGCTGCCGATGGCGAAAGCGGCCGAGCAAGGCCCGTCATTCGATCTCGCGCAGACCTTGCAATACACCGCGCCCTCGTTCACGTCGGGGCGCCAGACCGGTGCGGACAACGCCGATTCGGTTGATTCGGCCGCCTTGCGCGGATTGGGTTCGGATCAGACCCTGGTGCTGGTCAATGGCAAGCGTCTGCATTCGACCGCGCTGGTCAACCTGTTCGGTGCGCGCAATCGCGGCAATACCGGGACCGATCTGAACACCATTCCGATGCTCGCGATCGATCAGGTCGAAATCCTTCGTGACGGCGCCGCCGCGCAGTACGGTTCCGACGCGATCGCCGGCGTGATGAACATTTCGCTGAAACGACGCAAGGGTTGTGAAGCAGTGGCGGGTTTCGGTCAGTACTCGCGCGGCGATGGCGAGAACTACCTCGCCTCGGGCTATTGCGGTTTCGCGGTCGGCAACGATGGCGTGATTGCATGGACCGGTGAATATCTCGATCGTGGTCGCTCCAACCGTGCCGCAACCGGCGATCCGCGCACGATCGGCGATACCGCAGTGACCAATGGAACCGTGTATATCAATGGCGACATCCCATTCGGTGATGGCGCGCATTTCTACTTCGATGGCGGCATCCAGAACCGTGATGCTTCCTCGGCGGCCTTCGCGCGCGGCGGCATTGGCTCCGACGATATTCCGTCACGCAATTCGGAGGCGATGTACCCCAATGGCTTCGTGCCTTATATCGATCCGTACATCCAGGATCGTCATCTCAGCACCGGTGTGTGGTGGATGTGGAACGACTGGCGCGTCGATGCATCCCAGACCTTCGGCTACAACAAGCTGACTGACACGATCCGCAATACCTTGAACGCATCCATTGCGAATCTTGATCTCGAAAACGGCGGCGCCGGTATCAGTCCGGGACAGTTCAACGC
>JBDSPX010000278.1:0-3544 GCA_039930065.1 Dokdonella sp. | reverse complement strand
ATCGTTTGAGAGAGTGATGGGGCAATCGGCACATCGATGTGGATGAACTACCTACGCCAAATTGGCGGGTCGCCGAGACGCTGGCACCTGTCCTTTCGAATGGCCGCTACAACGACGTTGCAGGATGGGGATTCAGTGACAACTCTCCTTGTTGTTGTCCTCGATCTGGTTTGATGGTCCCACGACGTTCCCAGCCGTACCTGCTCGGTAGGCCGGCACTGACTGGACTCCCACGAAACATACGCAACATTCAGGTTCCCTAGCGCTCCGGCCCACGGATGCATCGGCTGCTTATCGCGTCATTCGAGTATTGAGGAATGCTGTTCGTCACGGGTCGCTTGATGATCCAGGGGTCTAGGAGATCTACTCATCTACGCAGGGCCACGACGTCGTGTGACGAACAAGTGCGCCGGCGATACTCAAAAAAGGGCATTCCCATGTTGATTGCTTCACTGCTTCTATCGATTACGACACCCGCATTGGCGGCGCCGGTTGACTGGATGGTTGCGCAAGGAGCGGCCAATTGCAGCGCTACGGACGTGGACTTCTCCGACGCGCGCCACGGTTTTGCCTCGTGCGCGTTCAGCAACGCGATGTCCACTAGCGACGGTGGACTCACCTGGAACGTATTTCCGACCGGCTTGCAGCAATCGCTGGTTTTCGCGTTCGCCAACTCGTCCACAGAACTGTATCTCGCCCGGCTCGGTCTCTACCGCAGCATCAACGGCGGTAGCACCTGGACCGAAGTGGGCGCGCTCAGCAAAAATCTCGGGAGTGTCTTTGATGTGCATTTCGACGGGGTGCGACGGGTCGCTGTGCAAGGAGGCAATCTGCTCCACAGCAACGATTCTGGCAACAACTGGCAGGTCGGCTTTTCGGCGCAAGAGAACGTCAATTTTGACGAGCTTCATTTCCCGACTGCAACGACAGGCTTCGCCAGCGGCGGCATCACCTATGAGCTTGGCAGTTATGGCAGCGTCGCGAGGACGCAGGACGGTGGAACGACCTGGACCTTGCTGTCGTTTCCGCATGGTCAGATTACTGCGGCCGATTTCAGCAGCGCTTCGGTCGGCGTATTGGCGACGTTAGCCTCGCAGGTCTACGTGACCAACAACGGTGGCGACAGTTGGCAGCTGCTCGCAGTGTTGCCGGATGCTGCAGTCCTGACGGACCTCGCCATGCGCGACGCGTCGCATTGGTACGCAACTTCTGTTTCAGGCTGCATCTATGAAACGTTCAACGCGGGTTCCTCGTGGGTTGCCAGCATTTGCGATCCATCATCGCGAACGCTGGCCGCGATCACCTTGAAAGAAGGTGCAGCCGTTGCTGCAGGAAATAATGGACTGGTCTACTTCGAGAACCGGATTTTTCGGGACGGTTTCAACTGACTGAATCCGTCTTAATCCTGAGCCGCTCCAATGCAGGCACGCGGTAACGAAGGCATCGCGACTGAATTTCGAGAAAGAGCCGGCAACAGCCTTGCGCCTCATTTGATCACGTGCGCCCTCCGACGCTCCGTTTGTAGATACCTGGATGCTGTTGATCCCGCGAAGCTTGAGGCGAGAGGTGAACTCAATACGCTGCACAACTCAAGCTCCCGACAATGACCAGGAGCGATGCTGAGGATACAAACCCATGCTTCGATTTTCTCTACTGCTGCTATTTGTATGCGTACATTCAGGCAACTCCGAAGCGGCAACGTCACCGTGTGAGCTCCACTATGAACAGGAAGGTAGCTTCTTTGGGGGGCGGAAGTTCTCGACCTGGGATTCTGTCGCCGATGTCCCGCCGGCGACGGCGTTCAAGCGAATCACAGTCGAAGGCGTCAAGTCAGGTCTGACCGTTGCGCATTCTGACCAGGATCTTGGAATCCTCTCCTTCAACCAATCCAATGCCGGAGTCACCAACACCGGTCAGCAGGTCGATCTGCCTTGGAACGTAGCGATTGAATCGATGGAAACAGGATCGAAAATCACGGTCAGCAAGACCACTCCTGGTGGATACGCCACCAGCGAGAAGTTCCAGATCGCCTCGATGTGTGCCGTGATCGACGCCGCAAGAGATCCCTAGGAGCCTGACGACCGTCCACTTCGCACCATCCAGAAAGCGAACATCGCCGATCACCAGAACGTTACAAGAATTCGATTTCGCGGCTTGGCCCAATCCCATCAATGGACAATTTCATGCGACTGAGTCTGCCTTCCCTTCGCTTGGCAATTATCCTGCTGCGCGGCACGGTTGCCTTGATTTTCATGGCCCATGCCGCGGTGCGGCTGGTCAATGGGAGCGTGCCGCAGTTCGGGGCCTTCCTCGAGTCACGCGGATTTCCCTGGGGCGTTGCCCTGGTGCTTCTGATCTCCAGCTACGAGATCATCGGGGGTAGCTTGCTGGCCCTCGGCATCCGCGTGAAGTGGGTGTGCGCCGGGTTGGCCATCATTGTGCTCGTGGGAATCGCGATCATTCACGTGAATCTCGGCTGGTTCGTCGGCGAACACGGTACCGGCGGGATGGAGTTTAGTTGGCTGCTTGTGTTTGCCTTGCTCGTGCTGGCCGCGAACGACCATGAACGCGGAATCGTGCAAGCAACCCGCACCTCGCCAAGACAAACCGATCAAGCCGGCACTATGCTGACGCCGGTGCCACGCGATTGATGGCACCGCTGCGCCGGAACTGTCACCCATGTCCAAACACTTTCTCTCCGTACTCTGGCTTGTCTTGCTGTGGTGGACAGCTTACGCGCTGATGTTTGCGACCCAAGTGGTCAGCATGGGCGAACAACAGGGCAACCCGACCTCGTGGAATGAAGCGCTGCGTTACAGCTTCGGCGGCTGGATGACGTGGGTTCCACTCAGCATGGCCTTGTACTGGCTTGTGTTTCACTTTCCAATCGAGCGCGGACGCGTGATGCGCGCGATTCCAGTGCTGCTCGCCGGCGTAGCGCTGGTGGTGGTGTTGCGCGCGATTTATGTCTATCTGACCAATCCCTTGTTCGGGTGGTACCCGAGCTTGCCGCCATTCACGGATGTGCTCTGGACCAGCCTGCGCAACAACCTGATGATGGCAATGACCGTCGTCGGTGTTTCCCATGCGCTGGTCTTTTACCGGCAGGCACGCGAACGCGAGCACAAGGTGGCGGAACTTGAGAGCCATTTGGCCCGCACCCGTCTGGATATGCTCAGGGCACAGTTGAACCCGCATTTCCTTTTCAATGCCTTGAACTCTGTGGCCGAGATGGTCCATCAGGATGCCGATATGGCGGACCGCATGTTGGTATCGCTCTCTGCGTTGTTGCGCGATAGCTTGTCCGCCGAGCAGATGCAGTTGCGCCCCCTGCGCAATGAACTCGCGGTGGTCAACCACTATTTGACGATCGAAAAGATCCGACTCGGCGACCGTTTGCAGATCGAGTGGAACATCGACGACCGTTGTCTGGACGTGGCCACTCCGATGCTCATCTTGCAGCCGCTGGTCGAAAATGCAATCGTCCATGCCATCGCACGGCAGCGTACACCGAGCACGCTGAGACTATGCGGCCGTCTAGACC
>JBDSPX010000277.1:0-4104 GCA_039930065.1 Dokdonella sp. | reverse complement strand
CCAGGCGCCGTTTCGGTACTCGCATCGTTGTTGCTGAAAACCGCCTGCACCGGAACCGCCAGCGCTTCGGACGCGCTATCGGTGAAAATTTCCGCGCGACAGGTCATGCCCGGACGCAGGTCCAGCGACTTGGTGTCGGTGAGTTGCACCTTCACCGTGTAGTCGCGCGCGAGCGAGGTGCTGCCGATCACGTTGCGCGGTGACAGCGGGATGTTTTCAACCTTGCCGGATACCGCCGTGTCGGGAAAAGCCGCAGCAAAGATCGCGACTTCCTGGCCCTCCCTGATCCGCGCGATGTCGGCTTCGTCGACATTGATCTCGGTCATCAGCGAATCGGTGTTGGCAATTGTCATCAGCGATGAACCGGCAATACCGGTGGCACTCGACACCGCGGTCTCACCGACCTTGATCTCCAGTGCCACCACGGTGCCGCTGATCGGTGCGCGAATTTCGGTTTTGGCCAAACGCTCACGCGACTGGTTGAGCATGGCCTCGGCCTGCAGCAGTCCTTCGCGACTGGTACGCAGATCAATCCCGGCCAGCTCGAAGCTCTGCCGCGCCGTATCAAAGCTGTTGTCATCAAGCAGCTTGCGCTCGTGCATCTTGCGGCTTCGCTCCCATTGGAGTTCCTGCGTTTTCAGGTTGACGTTCTGACGGTCGATATTGATGCGCTGCTGACGGAGATTTGCTTCCTGCTGGGCTACTTCAGCGGCATAGATCTGCTCGTCGAGCTGCAATACCACCTGGCCTTTTTCGACCTTGTCGCCCTCCTCAACCAACACGGCACGCACCTTGCCGATGACCTCTGGCGAGAGCTGTGCCTGGTCGCGAAACACCATGCTGCCCGAGGCCAGGATCGACGCACGGATCGCGCGCGGTGCGACTTTTTCCACTTCGACCTGCTTGGCATCAGCGCCAGCGCGACCGCGCAACACAAAAGGCAGCGCGAGCACGACAAGAACGGCGCCAATGCCAATCCAACGCTTGTTCATGCGCCGCTCCGCAGCATCGCGATGACCGCCCAGCCAGCGTAGATGACCAGCTGCGGCAACAGCACCACGACCGCGCTGGTCGCCGTACTTTTTGCCGTCCACACCTTGTAGCCGATGATCGCAACCACGGTGGCCCAAAGCGAGGTGATGTTGATCGCGTTGAGCAGCCCGGCCCACGGGTTGGCGGCTGGCAAGTGGAACACCAGCGCATTCAAGGTCAGCGGATTCAGCGCCTCAGGCGCCAGTTGGCCGTTGCTGCTCATGAGGATCTGCACGGCCATCAACGGGATAGCCAGCAGGGTTGGCACCGCCGTCCAGGTGCTGAAGGCAAACCATTTGCCGAAGCCGATATCGTTGCCGATCACCTTGGCCGCCAGCAGGTAGTAGACGCTGATCAGCAGCAGCATGACCGGGATGCCGATCAATACACTGATGAGGCCGATACTCGACATGAAGCCGCGACTCATGAAGCCGCGCGCCGCTTCGAGCGCCTTCGGATCGGTCTGGCCGCTGGCTGCCAACATCTGATCCTGCAGCCAGGGGAAATCGACCATCTGGTAGTACCAAGCCATCATCGCGGCGATTCCCACCGTCATCAGCAGCAACGGCAACCAGATCATCGAGCGCTCGCGCACGGCCTGCATGGCCTTGACGGGATCGATGAAGACGGCAATCAGGGTGGACATAGGCGACATGACAAACTCTCCATGGTTTTAGGCAAGCAGGCGCCTGCGTCAAACAGGCGCGACTGAGACCGCGTATTGTTGCCGGTTTAGCCTACATCTGTAAGCACAAATGATCATATATGGCAGAACGTGACGCGTATCGCGGCGCAAAGATCTGCCGATTTATCACATTTCTACTCTTCGATTGATACAGACATCATCAGCGCAACAAACGAATAGAAGCCAAAAAACAGTATCAAAGGAGTCCGAGTCGAATGAAACTGACTTAAGCTACGAGTAGGCAAAAATCTTCATTTACTCGTCATTCCTGCCAAGGCAAAAGCGCTTTTAAAAAGCCGCATGACTGGTCAATCCGGTGACTTCGCATTTTTCGTATTCTCAAAGGCGCTGGACGACCAGCCCTGCGGCTGTTGTAGCGCGCTTCCCGCCTTCGCGAGGATGAAGATGTTAAGTCAGTGCCATTCGGGTCGAAGTCGAATGATCCCGCCCCTTAATCCGAGAGCACCTGGGTGTCTCGCCTAGCTCTCTGGCGACCGAGAGATCACGGGTCGTCCAACCTGACGCATTTTTTTCCCGCGCCCCGAATGTCCAGGTTGAGGACTGTTCCGCGTTTCGTTCCATGATGGCCGTCACTGACCTCCGATCAGGAGTAGTGTCCCAGATTTGAAACTCTGAGAAAGGTGGCAGGGAGAAAGTGATTGAACCTTGAGTGCATGCACCATTCACGACGCGACCCGATACTTTGTCGGCCGAAAACTGCGGCAGCGGGCGACTTGGCGGGCTCATCGGCCAGCGCCGACGGCGACATCAGCGACGACGGCATCAATGACCTCGTCTTCTCGGTATCTTTATGGCGATCTGCGCGGCACTTGTTCCCGCTGCAGCCAGATCATGTTCGCGCGGGATGCGAGCATGGGTCGCCTCTGTCTCAGATATGGCTCGCGCGCGACCCACTTCGTCGTCGTGCCGCTGGCGTCGCCGAAGCTCATCGCTTCGATGATGGGCTAGTCTGAAATATTTATCGCTATTTTCTCACGTACTGGTGGTACATGTTCATATCCGCCACAAATATTTTTACTCGGCGATAACCTGGAGTACCAAACCAATGAAGTTCTTGATTGGAATCATCGCCAGCGCAGCAACGCTGTTTGCGTCGGCCACGCATGCCCAAACCGCTGACTTTGTTGGTACCGGCGATTGGGTCGGTCCAATCGAAATTCGCGCGCCTCAAACCCTGACCGAAGACGACTCTATCGCGATAGAAATACCTTACGATGGTTGCTCGTACGAGGATGAAGCAGAGGTATATCCCTGGACCTCGACAATAAGGCGCGCAGGAAACGAAATTACCGTATACGTGTACAGATCACCGATCGTTTGCTTTTCGACTGGATCTTTTGCGGAGTGGATTTATAGCCCGAAGCTGGGTCGCCTTCCTGCCGGAACCTATTCGGTCACGGTACGTTATCGTAGCCAATTTGATCCGGTGGAATACTCGCCGTTCCTCACCTTGCAAACTTCAATCGAAGTCGCTCGTGGCAAGGGAATCCCGACAGCGCTGCCGTCGCTCTCCTCCGTGGCCTCGAGTCTGCTTGCCGCGATGCTGGCGATGGCCGGCTTGCTTTTCACGCGGTCGCGCCGCGCGAAGCTGACGGATGGCTCCGTTTAGTGCGACGTATGACGGAATCCCGGATTGGATTGCGCTTTTCGGGGATTCCGTGAAACCGATGGGGCTCGTGTGATATCGGCGGCGACAGGCAATCTACCAGTCTTGAATGGGCGCCGTAAGGTTCATTCGAATTATATCCCATTGATTTCTAAGGCTTCAAGCCAGCGTCGAGACCTGCACCCTTCTCGATCGCGAGGATCTGTTCTTGGCCGCGTAACGTGAACGGGCTTGCTTCACCCCATTTGCGTTTCAATGCGGCGATCAGCGGCGCCAACGTGTCGTGCTCAACTTTGATGCCGGCCAAGGCCTGACAATACTTTTGCGTGAGCAAGGCCTGGTCTGCGTACCACGGTGCATTTTCTGCGTGTTCGCCATTGATCGTTACGGCGCGCTCGGCAAAGGATTCGCCGAGCTGCAATTGACCATTCGCGCAATGTAGATCGGCCAAGGTCGTGAGGATGGGACCATACATGCGGTGCTTGCTATTTTCCGCGATCGGCAAGGCCTCGTTCAACAAGATCAAGGCTTCGTCTCGGCTGCCTTGTGCAAAGCGCAGAAAAGAAAGATTGTATAGCGGGTAGGCGAGATCGTCGAAAGTCGCGCTGTTGTTCTTGCGGTCACTGCTCAAGGCGTCGCGCAGAAGCGGTTCGGCCTCGGCCAGATCACCCGTCTCCAGTAACAGGCGTCCGAGGTTGTTCTCTACGGTCGCAATTTGCGGATTTCCCGGATCAAATACTTTCTTTGAGGCGTCGAGTGC
>JBDSPX010000276.1:0-3248 GCA_039930065.1 Dokdonella sp. | reverse complement strand
CGAATCTTTCTGCGCGGATTTTCCGAGCAAGGTCGACGAATACGAAGAGTTGCTGACCGGTAATCGCATCTGGAAACAGCGCACCGTCGACATCGGCATCATTCCGCCTGATCTGGCCAAGGCCTGGGGCATGACCGGTCCGATGCTGCGGGGTTCGGGCATCGCCTGGGATCTGCGCAAGAAACAGCCCTATGCGAAATACGCCGACGTCGATTTTGATATCCCGGTCGGAGTCAATGGCGATTGCTATGACCGCTACCTCGTACGCGTCGAGGAAATGCGCCAGTCCAATCGGATCATCCAGCAGTGTGTGACTTGGCTTAAAGCCAATCCGGGTCCGGTGATCGTGCAGAACTACAAGGTCGCACCGCCGAAGCGCGAAGAGATGAAGGACGACATGGAAGCCCTCATCCATCATTTCAAACTTTTCACCGAAGGCTACTGTGTGCCAGCCGGTGAAACCTATGCGGCGGTCGAAGCGCCCAAGGGCGAGTTTGGCTGTTATCTCATTTCGGACGGCGCGAACAAGCCGTTCCGCTGCAAATTGCGCGCGCCAGGGTTCGCCCATCTGTCCTCGATGGATACGGTCGTGCGCGGCCACATGCTCGCAGACGTCGTTGCCATGATCGGTACATACGATGTCGTGTTCGGGGAGATTGATCGATGAAGCCAACCGGCACCTGGAACGACGTCAAAGATGTCGATCCGCAGACGCTATTGACCGCACACACGCGCGAGCATATCGACGCGTGGGTGGCGAAGTTTCCGCCGGATCGCAAGCGTTCGGCCGTGATCCAGGGCTTGTTCGTGACCCAGGAGCAGAACGGCGGTTTTCTTACCGACGAGCTGATTGTCGCGGTCGCGCGTTATCTCGATTTGCCGCAGGTGTGGGCGTTCGAGGTCGCCAGCTTCTACTCGATGTTCGAGACCAAGCCGGTCGGCCGAAACAACGTGGCGATCTGCACGAATATCTCGTGCTGGCTGAATGGCGCCGAGGACATCGTGCGTCACTGCGAGAAAAAATTGGGTACCAAGCTTGGCGAAAGCAGCGCCGATGGCCGCATCTACCTCAAGCGTGAAGAGGAATGTCTGGCCGCGTGCTGCGGTGCGCCGATGATGGTGGTCAACGGCCACTATCACGAGAACCTCGATATCGAGAAAGTCGACAAGATCCTCGATGGCCTGAAATAGATCTGTAGGAAGCGGCTTCAGCCGCGATGCTCCTGCTCCCAACGCAGAAAGCCGCGCGAACGAAATCGACAGAAACAAGCGGCTCAAATTGAATAATGCGACCCCTGCACGGTCGCTTTTTGATCCTCACAACCACGAGGATCGCAAAGGCAAAGACAATGGCATTCGGACCCGCTCCAAAAGATCATCAGGCTGTCTACACCACGCTGCATTTCGATCAGCCGTGGACGTATGACAATTACCTCAAGGTCGATGGTTACCAGGCCTGGAAGAAGATCCTCGCCGAGAAAACCGACCCCGCGAAAATCATCGATGAGCTCAAGAACAGCGCTCTTCGTGGTCGCGGTGGCGCGGGCTTTCCAACAGGGCTGAAATGGTCGTTC
This sequence comes from Dokdonella sp., assembly GCA_039930065.1. Classification (GTDB taxonomy): domain Bacteria; phylum Pseudomonadota; class Gammaproteobacteria; order Xanthomonadales; family Rhodanobacteraceae; genus Dokdonella. Next base: position 1,674 of record JBDSPX010000276.1, on the reverse strand, counting down.
ATGCCGAGAAATGCGCCGGGACAGAAATATATTCTTTGCAATTCGGACGAGTCGGAGCCGGGCACCTGCAAGGATCGCGACATCCTGCGCTTCAACCCACATTCGGTGATCGAAGGCTTGGCAATCGCCTGCTATTCGACCGGCTCGACGGTTGCCTACAACTATTTGCGTGGTGAATTCCACCACGAGCCGTTCGAGCATTTCGAACAGGCATTGAAGGATGCTTACGCGGCCGGACTGCTTGGCAAGAATATCGGCGGCTCAGGTATCGATGTCGACATCCATACCGCGCTCGGCGCCGGTGCCTACATCTGCGGCGAAGAGACCGCAATGATGGAATCGCTCGAAGGCAAGAAGGGTCAGCCGCGCTTCAAGCCGCCGTTTCCGGCCAACTTCGGTTTGTATGGCAAGCCGACCACGATCAACAATACTGAAACCTACGCCTCAGTGCCGGCTATCCTGCGCAAGGGTGCGGACTGGTTCCTCAATGTCGGCAAGCCGAACAATGGCGGACCGAAGATCTTCTCGGTCTCCGGTCATGTCGCCAAGCCCGGAAACTACGAGATTCCTCTCGGCACCTCGTTTGCCGACCTGCTCGAAATGGCTGGTGGCATGCGCAATGGCGCCAAGCTGAAGGCCGTGATTCCAGGCGGTTCGTCGATGCCGGTGTTGCCCGGCGAGACGATGATGGGCATCACGATGGATTACGACGCGATCCAGAAGGCCGGTTCCGGTCTCGGCTCGGGTGCGGTGATCGTCATGGACGAATCCACATGCATGGTGCGCGCCTGCCAACGCATCGCGCGCTTCTACTACGCTGAATCCTGTGGCCAGTGCACGCCGTGTCGCGAGGGCACGGGCTGGATGTACCGCATGCTGACGCGCATCGTCGAAGGCAAGGCCCAGCTCGGTGATCTCGATACACTCAAAGCCGCCGCCGGACAAATCGAAGGCCACACGATCTGCGCGTTTGGTGAAGCCGCGGCGTGGCCGGTGCAAGGCTTCCTGCGCCACTATTGGCATGAGTTTGCATTCTTTATCGAGAATGGCCGATCCATGGTTGGTTTGCAGCAGGAGGAGGCGGCATGACTTCGTTGACTGCATTTGCAAACCGGGAATCGGGAATCGGGAATCGGGAATCGGTAGAGCGGCTTCCCGCACAACATCGCGATCCCGCTTGCTCCTACCCCTTCGCCATTCTCCATTCCCGATTCTCGGCTCCGACAGGAGCTCGCCCATGAGCGCCCAGCCTGTGACCACCGACGTGCCACCGGATCACGTCACCATCGAGATCGATGGCAAGACGACGTTTGCGCCGAAAGGTTCGATGATCATCCAGGCGGCGGATCGTATCTGTGTCGCGATTCCACGTTTCTGCTATCACGAGAAGCTCGCGATCGCTGCCAACTGCCGCATGTGCATGGTCGAAGTCGAGATGGGCGGACGGCCGATGCCGAAGCCGCAGCCGGCGTGTGCGACGCCGGTCGCAGATGGCATGAAGATTTTCACGCAGTCCACGCGCGCGCTTTCCGCGCAGCGCAATGTCATGGAATTCCTGCTGATCAACCATCCGCTCGATTGCCCGATCTGCGATCAGGGTGGTGAGTGTGAGTTGCAGGATCTGTCGATGGGCTATGGCCGTTCGGTCAGCCGCTTCGTCGAGACCAAGCGCAC
>JBDSPX010000275.1:0-3287 GCA_039930065.1 Dokdonella sp. | reverse complement strand
CTGCAATGCATGACCAATGAACTTTCGGTTCACTGGAGCATGACGGCGCGTTGTCAATCACCCTGGCCACCATCGAGCGTTTTCAGTCGTTCCTCCGCTTGTTTGCTCCCTTGTGCCGCAGCTTTTCGATACCAGGCTGCGGCTTCGGTCAGGCTTTTGGCCACACCGAATCCCTGTTCAAGCATTGACGCAATCACCAGCTGTGCCTGAGCGTCTCCTTGTGCAGCTGCCTTTCGATACCAGATTGCCGCTGCCGCGGCATCCGCTGGTGCGCCGCGTCCGCTGACCAACATGGCGCCCAGGTAGGATTGACCCAGTGCGTTTCCCTGCGAAGCGGCTTTTCGATACCAGCTCACGGCTTAGGCGTCGTCCTTGGCGATCCCGTGGCCCTCCGCCAGCGCGAAGGCAAGGGTGACTTGAGCCTCGGCTATTCCCTGTTCCGCAGCTCTGCGTATCCATGTCAACGCGAGTACTTCATTCTTTGCAACGCCGTCATCACCGTACTTATAGTCGAGGCCAAGGCGAAATTGTGCTTCAGCGTCTCCGCTAAGCGCAGTATCTTTCAGTTTCGAAGCTGATGCTTCAATCACGCTGGCGGGAACACACTTCTCGATCTTGTAGGATCCATTCTGCCATTTGGAATCCACCAGAGAAAATGAAATGGAGTAGTGGGTGCCGCAGTCCGACTCGTTGCCCATCGTGCCTTCCAGCGCGCCTGGGCCTGCAACACCAATAACCTCGCCTACGCCCAGATCGTGGTTTACTTCTTCCACGATGAAGTATCCGTTGGGCAGAGTATACGTATCCGATTTCGGCACTGCGGAACGAGGTTCCACTTTTCCCGCAGTCTTGAGCGCCGCGACCAGATCTGGATCAGCATCGGCAGGAGCGATGAATGTAGTAATCGGACCATCGCGTCTATTGAGGACCAGCACAGCCTGGCCAACGATTTCAACGTAGTCCGATTGGTTATCAGCCCTCACAACAGCGGCGGGACACGCCACAAGCAGGGAGATTGTGGCGATTGCCAATCGAGTCGAAAACATGCTGCTCTCCATTTGGAGTGACGCCAACATCCGCTTGAGCCGCGCGCACAAAGATACGGATTTCCTCTCTTCCGCCAGCCTGATTACTTCGCAAGTTTGGTCAGCAGGCTGTGCCAGAAATCCAGTGCTGCCGGTACTTCCGAGGCCAGCAGCTTCTCGTTGAGGCCGTGGGCGAAGCTGTCGCCAGGTTTGGAAAAGGTGGGGTCGACGCCGAAACTCGGTATACCGGCGTTGCGGAAATACATGCTGTCGGTCGCCCCCGAAGACATCCCGGGAACGACATCCAGTCCCGGGTAACGTTCGTGCACGGTCGCCGTGACAGCGGTCATCACATCCGTGCGTAGCGGGGAAGGCGGACTCTGCACCGGGGGCGGTTGCTGCACGGTGATCTTGACGGTCGGATCATCGATCGCCTTGGCGAGTGCGGCTTGTACCGCATCAACGCTGACGCCGGGAAAGATCCGGCAATTGATGTTGGCCGTGGCGCGCTGCGGTAGCGCGTTGAGCGCATGGCCGCCATCGAGCATGGTGGCCACGCAGGTGGTGCGCAGCTGGCCGACATAATCCGGATCGGCGGAAATGACCTCGGCGGCCTTGGCGTCATCGGGATTAGCGCTGAACATGAGCATGGCTTGTGCGAGTGGACCACTGCTGTGTGCGCCGATGGCCTTGAGCGAGGCGAGGGTGATGTCGTTGTGCTGGACCGGGAATGCAAATGCCCCGACGTGATCAAGTGCTTTGGCCAGGCGATAGATCGCGTTGTCGTGCGTGGGCGCACTGGAATGGCCGCCGGGTGAGGTGACCGTGAGCACAAGGTCTGCATAAGTCTTTTCAGCGGCCTGAACTTCGAAGGCCACCGGCTTGAGGTCGGCGTTGTACGTGCCGCCACCGGCATCGGCGTTGAGCAGGAACTCCGCGTCGTGGTAGCGCTCGGCGAGCACGCGCGTGGAGGCCATCTCGGTCTCCTCGTCGCCGGAAAAAACCAGAATCATTTCGTGGCCGGGCACGAATCCCTCACGCTTGAATCGCATCATTGTCGCGACCAAGGCCACCACATTGGCCTTCATATCCGCGATGCCGCGACCGTAAAGGTAGCCGTTCTCCTCGACCAGTGTGAACGGGTCGCGGCTCCAGTCCTTCGGGTTCGCCGTCACTACGTCCATGTGCGCTGAAATCAGGATCGGCTTGCCCTTGCCGCTGCCGCGGTAGTGCGCGACCAATGCGGCTGTACGGCCAACCGGAATGATCTCGATATCCGACTTGGCGAAGCCGGCTGATTCAAGTTTTGCGGCGAGATACTGCGCGAGTACCGGTACCTGATCCTTGCCTTCTTCGGTTTGCGAGGCGATGGCATGGCGCAGCATTTCCATCGTTTCCGGCATGAGTTTCCCGGTGGTTTCGGCAGCGGTGAGCGGCATACAGGCAAAGGCGAGGGCGAGGCTTGTGGCAATCAAGGTGCGGCGCATTGGCATGACGGTTCTCCGAAGGCAGGATGGCGGATAAAAAAAGTTGAGTACACGGATGCGGATCCGCCATTGAAAAGTCGACGAATCAGCGAACCATTGCAGCGGCGATGCGTGCCGCCAAAACGGTGGAATCAAGTTTCCCATCGGCATCGCGCGGAAACGCCGGCGGCGAACCTGCCCAGTGTGGCACCACATGTACATGCAGGTGGAACACGGACTGATTGCCTGCGGCACCATTGTTCTGCTGAATCACCACGCCATCGGCTTGCAGAGCCTTCACCTCGGCCTTGGCAACGCGCTGCACGACCCGCATCACTCGCGCCAGATCGCGCGGCGCCATCTCGAAGATATTCTGCGCCCTGGATGTTTTTGAAATCACCAGGACATGCCCCGGTGCCGCTTGATCGAGCGAGAGAAAGGCCAGCACCTGTTTGTCTTCGTAAACCTTTAACGCGGGCAACTCTCCACGAATGATCCTCGCAAAAGGATTCTGCGGGTTGTAAGGCGATGCACCGCCAAGTGTTGTCGACGGACTGCCTTGTTCGGGCGGCAATGCGTGCGCAATGCGTGGGTGGATGAGTAGCGCGCACGTCAGCGCAAAACAGCCGAGCAGCGATTGCATGACGACCTCCGTTGTTTTCTTCGAGCGGTTCAGGTCGGCTTGAGTATGCTCAGTTCACACTGATGATGAAACGGTGGCTGCCGCACAGTTGTCGAATCGGGCAATGAAGATGGATAAAGCCAAGCGATGGAGCCTCAACCCCCGGGAAACGCT
>JBDSPX010000274.1:0-5682 GCA_039930065.1 Dokdonella sp. | reverse complement strand
GCGACCACGTACTGGTCGCGGTCGCCAGGCGGTTGCGTTCCTGTATACGCGCCTCGGATTCGGTGGCGCGTTACGCTGGCGACGAGTTCACAATGATCCTGCGACATATCGTGCAGCGCGATGATGTGATGCGTATCGCGGAAAAAATCGTGCGCGTCATGGAAGCCCCACTGACCTTGCCGGATGGTCTGGAACTGCAGATTACGGCGAGTCTGGGCCTGAGTTTCTATCCGGATGACGCCACGACTGCGGAACGATTGTTGAAACATGCCGATGTGGCGATGTATACGGCCAAGGGTATGGGGCGGAACAATTTCCAGGCCTACGTCGCGGTGCCCGAGGAGTCGCACCAGCAACGCCTGGCGCTCGAAGCCAAGCTGCGTCAAGCCGAGCGCAATGGCGAACTTCGTGTCTTCTATCAACCCCAAGTCGACACTGCCACTGAAGATATCGTCGGCATGGAGGCCTTGATTCGGTGGGAACATCCCGAGCTTGGCATGATCAGTCCTGGATTTTTCATTCCATTGGCCGAGGAAACCGGGTTGATCATTCCGATCGGCGAGTGGGTCTTGCGCGCGGCATGCGCGGACGCTCGCCGGTGGCAGCTGCGTTTCTCACTGCCGTTGCGTATCAGTGTCAATCTCTCGCCATTGCAACTGCGTCAGCCGAACCTGGTCGCCCTGGTGGCCGAAGTGTTGGAAGAAACCGGGGTGCCTGCGAATCTGCTTGATCTCGAAGTCACAGAAAGCATCAGTGTGAAGTCCATTCCAAATCTGCTCGAAACGCTGCAGGCCTTGCGTGATCTCGGCTGCCAGATTTCGATCGATGATTTCGGTACCGGCCAGTCCTCACTCGACTACATCAAGCGCTTTCCGGCTGACCGGATCAAGATCGATCAATCCTTCGTGCGCAACATCGGCCTTGACCCCGACGACGAAGCCATTGTTGAAGCAACCATAAGCATGGCCCATAACCTCAACCGTGGCGTGGTCGCTGAAGGCGTCGAAATCGAGGCGCATCTGGACTTTCTGCGTCGCCATGGATGCGAGGTATTGCAGGGATATCTGTTCTGTCGTCCGTTGGCAGCAGTTAGCTTCGAGAGCCTTCTGTCTGAGCGCGAAAGGCTGCATCAGGAAATCGATGCACCCTCGGTCAATGTTTGATCGCTCGTTTGTGACCGACGCTACTTGAAGAAGTGGTGCGATTCCATTGATACAATGCACGGGAGGCGCTGCGTGATGAGCTGTTCGGCGGGCGTGGCGAGTTGAATCTGTTGAAACTATTTCCCGTTGATGGGGTCGAAGCACGCATGCCACGACCTGATTGCCGGCAAGGAGACGTGCCCGCATGGGCGAAAGTGAATTGGATCAGGCGCTAGTCGAACGCGTCCAGAAAGGCGACAAGAGCGCGTTTGATCTTCTGGTCCGCAAATACCAGCACAAGATCGTAAGCGTTGTAACCCGCTATGTATCAGATTGGAGTGAAGCTCAGGACGTCTCCCAGGAAGCCTTCATCCGCGCCTATCGCGCTATCGGCGCTTTTCGTGGCGATAGTGCGTTTTATACGTGGATCTACAAGATCGCGATCAACACGGCGAAAAACCACCTTGTTTCAAAAGGACGTCGTCCGCCGATCGGCGATATCGCCATCGAAGATGCGGTCCAGCTCGAGGGCGCCTCGCAATTGCGGGACCGGGCTACTCCCGAGCGCGAATTGTTGCGACAGGAAATTGAACAAACCGTGTTCGCCACGGTCGAAGAGTTGCCCGAGGAACTGCGGACCGCCATCACCTTGAGAGAAGTTGACGGACTCAGCTACGAGGAAATCGCGGAAGCAATGAATTGTCCCATCGGCACTGTGCGTTCCCGGATATTCCGCGCCCGGGAAGCAATTGATGAACGGCTACGGCCGCTACTGTCTGCAGACGAGGATTGATCCGCATGAATCAGCAATACCAGGAACAGTTGTCCACCTTGATGGATGGCGAGCTGGGGCGAGATGAAACCCTGTTTCTGATGCGTTGCGTCAGCAACGAAGTTTCGCTTTCCCAGCGATGGTCCAGTTATCACGTCGCGCGGCAGGTCTTGCGTCGGCAGGACGTAGTGGTACTTCGCTCCGATTTTTCGAGTCAAATTCTCGATCGCATCAACAACGAACAGGTGGCTGAATTGCCGCGCTCCGGACGTTGGTTGCAATGGGCGGGAGGCGGCGCCATCGCGGCGTCGGTCGCGGCAGTGGCGTTGATCTATGGCATTCCTCAAGACGGGGCGGTCGAGTCAGGCGGCAAGCCGCTGGCGGCTTCGGTTGATTCAAATTCCCCAGCGATTGCGCAAAGCGTCTCGCGTCCCGGTGAATTCCGTCCGCCGATGGTGTCTCCCGTGCTCGATGTTCAGCCAGCTTCGGTCAGTACGAGTGGTTTCGCCAGTCCTTCAGGCTCGCCAATCGATCCTCGTTTGCAGTCCTATCTCATTCGTCACTATGACGCGGCGGCAAATAATGGCCAGTCAGCAATGATGCCGTACGTTCTGCTTGTCGTTCCGACACAGCAGGCAACTGCGACAGCTGATCAGGGAATGGTCGAGAAGCACTGAGGAACGATGCGAACTCCGTCGGTGGTACTGATTCGTCGACTCATGCTGGCTCGAACTCGCAACGAAGTTGGGGTCATTTTTGGTGTCATTCTCGCCCTGACTTCAACGCTGTCCCTTGCCCAGGTCCCTGATGGCGCCGCAATGCTAGCGCAGATGGCGTCTGCGATGCGCTCGCTCGACTATCAGGGATCATTCGCCTACCAGCACGCCGGCCGTATCGATACGATGCGTGTGTTTCACGCCGGTGGCGCTCGCGAGCGCGAGCGGCTGATAAGCCTGAACGGCCCCCGTAGCGAGGTGATCCGCAACGGTACCCAGATAACCTGCATCCAGGCCGACGATTCGGCAATCGTCTATCAGAGCCCATCCGGACGTGGCCTTCTGCCACTCGTACCTGATGCGGCAGATCCGGCGCTCCGCGAGCATTATCAGATCACGATGGGAGGAAACGAGAGGGTTGCCGGTTATGACGCGGATATCGTCGACATCGTTCCTCTTGACGCCTATCGCTACGGGTATCGGATGTGGATTGAAAAGGCGACGCGATTGCTGCTTCGGTCGGTCGTTACCGACAGCAAGCGACGGCCACTTGAGCAATTCATGTTTGTCTCACTGGAAATTGGTAACCCACCAGACGACACCGATCTGGTTCCTCGTCAACGCGAACTGTTGACCACGACGGCAGCGCAAGGCGACGAGATTGACTTGCGCGGCGAGGTCGCGTGGAAGGCAGCCAATGCACCACCAGGTTTCACGTTGCGTTCGGCGCGGCGCAGTCGAGAGGGTGCGCCAGGAGCCCAGCATCTGGTTTACTCCGACGGTCTTGCCAACGTGTCGATTTATGTCGAACCAAGGTCGGGCAGGTCCGATGAGATGACCACGCTTGCGGGGCGAGGAACGTTGAACATCGCAAGCTATTCAACCGACAAATGGCAGTTCACGGTGCTCGGTGATGTGCCTCTGGCAACGGTGACCGCGATTTCGCAATCATTGATCCCCCTGGTTGCTCCCTAGGTAATAGTTCATCTGTACACGTTGATTCACACTTGGGAACGTATCGACCTCGGTATGGCCAAATGGTGCGGACGGCGAGCAGGAACAACCGGGAACTCCGCCGCGCCGCGGGAACTTTGATTGAATTCGATCGCTCCAAGCGACGTCGGATTCTCTGTCTGACAGCGGATCCAGCAATTCTCAAGTCCACTTCCAATTCTGAGGAACCAGACCCATGACAATGCCAACGGGCAAACGACTCGCCCTGAATCTTTCGATCCTATGGTTTGCGGTGTTGCTGTTTTCGAGTAGCGCATTTGCCACCGAGCTTCCCGATTTCACCGCACTGGTCGAGAAAAACGCGCCCGCGATCGTCAACGTCCGCGCGACCACGACGCCCAAGGCAAATCCCCAGTCCCAGTTCCCCGATGCGGATCAGCAGCAGGATGTTCCGGAAATCTTTCGTCGATTCTTCGGTCCGATTCCGCGCGGTCAACAACCGGGCGGTGAACGTCAGTCCGCCGGATCGGGCTTTATCGTCTCCAGTGATGGCTACATTTTGACCAATAACCATGTCGTCGATGGCGCGGATCAGGTCACCGTGCGGCTTTCGGATCGACGCGAGCTCGATGCCAAGGTCATCGGAACAGACGAACAAACCGATATTGCACTCCTCAAGATTGATGCTACGGGATTGCCAGTTGTCAGTATCGGGGATTCAAAATTGCTCAAGCCTGGGCAGTGGGTGGTCGCGGTTGGCTCGCCGTTCGGGATGGATCATTCGGTGACCCATGGGATTGTCAGCGCCATCGGGCGCGGATATGACCGCAGCCAGCAATACGTGCCTTTCATCCAGACCGACGTTCCGATCAACCCGGGCAACTCGGGCGGTCCGCTGTTCAATCTCGCAGGACAAGTTGTCGGCATCAACTCGCAGATCTTTTCCAACACCGGTGGATACATGGGTGTCTCATTCGCCATTCCGATTTCGGTGGCGATGAACACAATGAGCCAACTCAAGGAGAAGGGACACGTATCGCGAGGCATGATCGGCGTGCAGATCCAGAATGTCGATCGCGATTCAGCCAAGGCCCTGGGTTTGCCGCGCAGCGGAGGCGCGTTGGTCAACAGCGTTTCAGCTGATAGCGCCGCTGAAAAATCGGGAATCAAGGTCGGTGACGTCATTCTTGGCTTCAATGGCAGCGAAGTCGTCAGTTCGTCTGATCTTCCCCCGTTGGTCGGCCTTACTCCTCCCGGAACGAAGGCGACCCTGTCTGTATTCCGCAATGGCAAAACGATGGAAGTGCCGATTACCGTGGGTGAAGTGCCTCAGGATGCATCCGCGAGCGCCACGGCCAAATCGAAAGTCGCGCCGAGCAACAAGCTCGGAATCGTGGTCGAGGACCTCAGTTCAGAGCAACGTCAGCAATTGGGTCTCAAAGACGAGGGCGTGGTGATCACGCGAGTCGACGGCACCGCAGCCCAGCGCGCTGCGCTGCAGCCTTGCGATGTGGTGTTGATGGTTGGACGCAAGTCAATTGCTTCAGCGAGTGATTTCGCCGCCTCGGTCAAAGCACTAAAGAGCGAGGAATCGGTCATGTTGCTGATTCGCCGCAATGATGTGGCGTCTTTCGTCGCGCTGACTGTTCCCAAAGCCGAGGCGGAATAGCCGCAGCCTGCTGTTTGTAGCGCAGAACCCCGGTGCTCTGCGGAGATTCGATTCGATTTTTCCGCAGAGTGCTGTTCAAACAATGCTGCAGCGCAGCCAACTGCTGCGCTTTCTGCGATAATCGCCGCCTTTGTGCCGACCGCCGGTCAGTGCTCTACGGCAAATCTTGATGGACCATATCCGAAATTTTTCGATCATCGCTCATGTTGACCACGGTAAATCTACCTTGGCCGACCGCATCATCCAGATCTGTGGAGGACTGCAAGAACGCGAAATGTCAGCGCAGGTGCTCGATTCAAATCCGATCGAGCGCGAGCGGGGCATCACGATCAAGGCGCAAAGCGTGTCCTTGCCCTACGTCGCGCGCAATGGCCAGACATATCAACTGAATTTCATTGATACGCCGGGACATGTCGACTTCTCCTACGA
>JBDSPX010000273.1:0-4514 GCA_039930065.1 Dokdonella sp. | reverse complement strand
CCAGAGCAGCACAACGCGGCCGCGCATCGCCGACAATACCGGTATCTCGCTGACGTTGACCCAATCCAGCGATGCCGGAAACTCCGGCGCGGGTGATCGTGAATCCATCCTCTCCCCCTGTGAACGTGTGTCATCTCTTGCAGCCCGCCACAGGCTGACTGTCTATGGATACTAACCGGCAATCCTGTCGATCAGCGCCATGATGCCATCACGCGCGAGCTCAAGGGCGACCTCGAAGTCGCGGCTGGTGCCGTAGTAGGGATCGGGCAGTTCGACAGGTTTGGAAATGCCGACGAACGGCAGAAACATGGCCACTCGATCGCGCGCGTTATCGGGCGCCATGGCCAGCAAGGCGCGCAGATTGGTCTGGTCCATCACGAGCAGGTGGTCAAAGCGCGAGAAATCAGCCGGGCCAACCTGGCGTGCGCGATGGCTGCTCATCGGATAGCCGTTTGCTTCGGCCATCGCGATCGAACGTGGATCCGCGCGATCGCCAATGTGATAGCTCTCGGTCCCCGCCGAGGCGACTTCGATATCGAGACCGGCCTTGGCGAACTCGACGCGAGCCACCGCTTCGACGGTCGGCGAGCGGCAGATATTGCCCATGCACACAAACAGGAGATTCATGTCGAACTGGCAGCGAGAAAAACCTGTTCAACGCGCTGCAAGTCTTCCGCGGTATCGACACCCGCCGGGAAAGGCTCGGGCGCAATGGCGACAACGATCGAGTGACCGTGCTCAAGCGCGCGCAGTTGTTCAAGTGATTCGGCGATTTCGAGTGGAGTACGCGGCGAGGCGGCCAGCGTGCCGAGGAAACCGGCGCGATAGGCGTAGATACCGATGTGGCGCAGAAACGGAACGCTGCCGGGCAGTGATTCGCGATCCGCGGCAAACGCATCGCGCGGCCATGGGATCGGTGCCCGACTGAAATAGAGCGCGCGATTGGACCCATCGCGGACCAGTTTCACGCAGTTCGGATCGAACAATTCGTGCGCCGATTGCACGGGCGTCGCCAGCGTTGCCATCGGCGCATTGCTTGCAGCCAACGCCATGGCTACGGCGCGAATGCCGCTGGCCGGTGCGAGGGGTTCGTCGCCCTGCAGATTGACGACAATGGTATTTGCATCCCAACCGCGCAATGCAGCGAGTTCGGCGAGACGATCGGTACCCGAGGCATGATCGTCTCTGGTCAACACGACATCGACGCCGCTGCCAGCGAGCGCATCAACAATGCGTTGATCATCGGTCGCCACGACCACTTCGCGCGCGCCGGCCTGCAAGGCGCGTCGCGCCACGTGCACGATCATCGGCACGCCGGCAATCGGCAGCAGCGGTTTTCCCGGCAAGCGCGTGGAACCGTGGCGAGCAGGAATGGCGACGACGAAATCGATAGTGGACTGCATGCGTTGATTCTCGCCGAACCCGATCCATCCGACCAGTCGCCATGCGGCAACGGATCGCCCGATGAGGCAAGGTACAATGCGCGCCTTCCGGAGCAGGCCAGCCATTGACGTGAATCAGCCACTCAGCGTACCGACCGCGCTTCCACCGCGCGCCGCGTTGCTGATGGCGGCCAGCGCATCGCTGTTCGGACTCATGGCGATTGCAATTCGCTTCGCCTCAAAGCAACAGCATCCGTTCGAAATTGCGTTCTTCCGCTGCCTGTTTGGCGCCCTCTTCGCCCTGCCCTTGTTACGCGTGCACGGTCTTGAAATCCTGCGCACGCGCAGAATCGGGTTTTACGCGATTCGATGCGGAGTCGGCATCGTGTCGATGCTTTGCGGATTCTGGGCACTGGTCCATCTGCCGCTCGCGCAGGCCGTGGCGCTTTCGTATTCGACGCCGCTATTCGTCACCATCGGTGCCGTGGTTGCCCTCGGTGAGGTGGTGCGCATGCGTCGCTGGAGCGCAGTCATCGTCGGTTTCATCGGCGTCATCATCATTGTGCGACCGACCGCCGCGGATTTCAGTGGGGCGACCCTGATCGCGTTGTTCGCGGCATTCCTCAGCGGCATGGTCACGATCAGCATCAAATATCTCTCGCGCATCGATCCGCCCGATCGCATCGTCTTGCTGACCACCTTGCTCTGGGTACCGCTGAGTCTGCCGTTTGCACTGACCGTCTGGAAATGGCCGGATGCGAATATCTGGCCGTGGTTGATTCTTTCCGGTGCGCTCGGCACAGGCGGTCACTATTGCTGGACGCGCGCCTTGAAAATGGCGGAAGCCTCGGCGTTGGCACCACTGAGCTATCTGCAATTGTTGGTCGTGGGCGTTCTCGCCTGGGCCATTTTCGGCGAAACCGTCGACCACTACACCGTGATCGGTGCCGCCGTGGTGATCTGCGCGAGCCTGTATATCGCCCGACGTGAGGCCCGCGTCGCCAAAGAGCCGGTCATCGGCCGGTCAAAACCGCAACTCTGACTGGCTGCGGCGCGCCGAAGCAGGCAGACTGGCCGATCCTACGGCTGCCGCGCTTGGCGTCGGTCATTCTGCGAAGGCGCTGACTTCAATCCATGACGCCCGAAACCGACGATGACAACGCACGCGATCGCAAAATCCTGACGCCGTCGGGGCTCAATCGACTCGTCCACGATCTGCTCGAAGATGCGCTGCCCTTGATCTGGATCGAGGGTGAGTTGTCGAACGTCGCACGCCCCGGCTCAGGTCATCTTTATTTCACCCTGAAGGATTCCAGCGCGCAGATTCGTTGCGCGATGTTCAAGCCGCGCAGTACCTGGCTGCCGTTCAAACCAGCCGATGGCGCGCAAGTTCTCGCGTGGGCTCGGGTCAGCCTGTACGAGGCGCGCGGCGAGTTCCAGTTGATCGTCGAACACATGGAGGAAGCCGGCGAAGGTGCGCTGCGCCGCGAATTTGAGCGACTCAAGCAGAAGCTTTCCGCCGAAGGCCTGTTCGACGCGGATCGCAAGCGCCCGATTCCGCAAATGCCTAGGCGCATCGGCATCATCACCTCGGCCACCGGCGCTGCGGTGCGCGATGTTCTCAATGTGCTGGCGCGCCGATTTCCGCTTGTCGAAGTCGAGATCTTGTCGGTTCCCGTGCAAGGCAAGGACGCGCCTGCGGCGATCGTTGCGATGCTCGACGCGGCAGCAAATACAGGCCGCTATGACGTATTGCTGCTGACCCGCGGCGGCGGCTCGCTCGAAGATCTCTGGGCGTTCAACGACGAGGCGCTGGCGCGGGCCATCGTGCGCAGTCCGGTTCCGGTGGTTTCGGCCGTCGGCCACGAGGTCGATTTCTCGATCAGCGATTTCGTTGCGGACCTGCGCGCGCCAACGCCGTCGGCCGCGGCCGAATTGCTCGTGCCCGATATCAACGATTTGAAACGGCGCCTGCAACACCATCAAGATCGACTGCTGCTGCGCCTGCGTCGTCGGCTCGAAGCATCAAGCCAACGGGCCGATCACCTGCTCTCGCGCATCAACCTGCAACGCCCGACCTTGCGCCTCGCACGCGGGCGTGAGCGCTTGAAGCAGTTGCAGGCACGCATGCTGATGATGCTGCGCCACGATCGCGAGCGCCGCCTGTCGCGCCTCGCGCGAAACCACGGCCGCCTGTTGGCCCAGCATCCACGCCGTCAGCTGATTGCCGCCAATGAGCATCTCGGTGCGCTTGCCGCACAATTGAAAAATCTGGCCCTGCAACGGATCGAACGCAAGCAGGCCCGCCTCGAACAACTCGCGCGTGCCCTGCATGCGGTGAGTCCGCTGGCGACCCTGGGTCGCGGTTATGCAGTGCTTGTCGATCGCGAGTCCGGCGCGGTGATCCACAGCGTCACGCAAGTCACAGGCAAATCGCGCTTGCGCGGCATTCTCGCGGATGGCGAACTGGGCTTGCGTCTGGACAACAGCAATTGACCGACATCGCGAACGACGCCCACAATCGGGACAGGGAATCACTCTGCCAAACCGTCCAAGCGCACGACTGCTGATGGCGTACCTGCCTGAATTTGCAAGCAGAACGCGCGCACTGAATTGCCAGGAACCATGACAGTCGAGATGACTGTCGACATCATCCAAACCGAATCAACGATAGGGGAATGCAGCGCATGAAAGCTTCGGATCTGTTTATCAAGGCACTCGAAAGTGAAGGCGTCGAATATGTCTTCGGCATTCCGGGCGAGGAAAATCTCGACCTGCTCGAATCGCTGCGCACCTCATCGATCAAGTTGATCCTGACCCGCCACGAACAGGCCGCGGGTTTCATGGCCGCGACCTATGGGCGACTGACCGGCAAGGCCGGTGTGTGCCTGGCGACCCTCGGTCCCGGCGCGACCAATTTCGTCACCTCGGCGGCCTATGCGCAACTCGGCGGCATGCCGATGTTCATGATCACCGGCCAGAAACCGGTCAAGGCCTCCAAGCAAGGCCATTTCCAGATTGTTGACGTCGTCGACATGATGAAGCCGCTGACCAAGTACACACGGCAAATTGTTTCCGCCGACAACATCCCGGCGCGCGTGCGTGAATCGTTCCGCCGCGCCGAAGAGGAGC
>JBDSPX010000272.1:0-4009 GCA_039930065.1 Dokdonella sp. | reverse complement strand
AATTGCGTGTGCAGGAATCAGTCACCGTCTCGCAGGAGATGGATCTGGTTCCAACATGGGTCGAGGTTGACGCGAAGAAGTTCAGCGGCATTTTCAAGTCGCTGCCTGAGCGTTCGGATCTGCCCTCAGACATCAACGAGAGCTTGATCATCGAGCTTTACTCGAAGTAATTCACCGCAACTTTCGGAGTCCCTGTTCATGGCAGGATCCACCAATGTGCTGCGTCCCCGCGGCATTCAAGTCGAGCGTATCGGTCTCAATCACGCGAAAGTAGTGGTTGAGCCGCTGGAGCGTGGTTTTGGCCACACTTTGGGCAATGCGCTGCGCCGTGTTTTGTTGTCATCGATTCCCGGCTGCGCCATCGTCGAAGTAGAGATCGACAACGTTTTGCACGAATACACCACGCTGGAAGGATTGCAGGAGGACGTTATCGAGGTCCTGCTCAACCTCAAGGATGTGGCCATCCGTATGCACGGCCATGATGAAACCACATTGACCCTGAGCAAGAAGGGCAAGGGTGTCGTTACGGCTGCAGATATTACGGTTGATCATTCGGTCGAGATCATTAACCCGGATCATGTGATTTGTCACCTGACCAAGGATGTCGTGCTCAACATGCGTTTGAAGGTTGCGCGTGGCGTCGGTTATCAACCAGCCGTATCTCGCCGTCTTCCGGATGAAGAAGCACGTCCGATCGGTCGCTTGCAGCTCGATGCATCGTTTTGCCCGGTTCGCCGCGTCGCCTATCAGGTGGACAGCGCGCGTCTCGAACAGCGTACCGATCTCGACAAGCTTGTTCTCGAAATCGACACCAATGGCGCGATCGATGCTGAAGAGGCCGTGCGCAAGGCTGCTGAAATTCTCCAGGATCAGATCTCGATCTTTGGTGACTTCACTCGGCGTGAGAGTGCCGATGCGAAGACCGACAAGAGTGGCGTTGATCCAGTGCTGCTGCGTCCGATCGATGATCTCGAATTGACGGTTCGTTCCGCTAACTGCCTCAAGGCCGAGAGCATTTATTACATCGGCGACCTGGTTCAAAAGACCGAAGTCGAGCTGTTGAAGACACCGAATCTTGGCAAGAAATCGTTGACCGAGATCAAGGATGTGCTTGGGCAGCGCGGTTTGTCGCTCGGCATGAAGCTTGAGTCCTGGCCGCCGCCGGGTATCTCGCACGGCATGCAGCTGGGTTGATGTAGAGCCGGGAGTCGAGAATAGGGATTTGGGATTCGTAAGTGCAGCAACCTCGCGAGAGAACGCTGTTTCGAATCCCCAATCACGAATCGAGACTCTCGGAATAAGAAGCGGGTTACCGCGGGGAGTCGGACGTAGGTGCTGGCTTTTCATAACAATAGAAAGTGAGAAATTTCCATGCGCCACCAAAAATCCGGACGCAAGCTCAATCGTACGAGCAGTCATCGCGAAGCGATGTTCAAGAACATGGCGTCGTCATTGTTCAAGCACGAGTTGATTCGCACGACCTTGCCAAAGGCCAAGGAACTGCGTCGAGTTGCTGAACCGCTTATCACGTTGTCGAAGACCGATGGCGTTGCCAACCGCCGGCTGGCGTTTGCACGTCTGCGCGACAAGCAGGCTGTCATCAAGCTCTTTGGTGAGCTAGGTCCACGCTTTCGCGAGCGCAAGGGTGGTTACTTGCGTATTTTGAAATGCGGTTTCCGCGTGGGTGATAGTGCACCGATGGCCTATGTTGAATTGCTAGACCGTCCGCAGGCTGCCGTTGCTGTCGAGGATTGATTCTCGTCGATACGCTAGAAGAGGCCCCGTTTTTACGGGGCTTTTTCGTTTCTGAGGTCTGCGTTTTGTTGAGGAAAGGCGTTCATCTCTACAGCGAACTGCTCCCGAGGGAACCGTCGGTTCAAGATCGGGTCTCAGCGGGCTGGATAGTCAACATCAACGTTACGAGGTCAAACCATGATTCGTCTATCGTCGCGCACGATCTTCCTAATGATTGCTTGCGCCAGCGCACTGCTCATGGGCTATGCATTCTTTGCGCAGTATGTTTTGCACTTTCAGCCTTGCATGTTGTGCATGGTCCAGCGCGTGTTTGTCTGCGCCGTTGGGCTGGTAGCCTTGATTGCCGCTATGCATGGCCCGGGTCGGCTCGGTGCGCGTATCTACGGTTTGTTGACGGCGTTGATGGCGGTTGGTGGAATCTATATCGCCGGTCGCCACGTCTATTTGCAAAGTCTGCCGCCCGAGCAACTGGATGGCTGCGCACCCTCGTTTGAATACGCGCTCAACAACTTCGATTCACTCAAATTTCTCAAGACCATTTTCATCCGCGATCAGGATTGTGGGGTGATCGACTGGACCTTTCTTGGTCTGTCGATGCCGAACTGGGTGCTTTTCTGTTTTGTCGGTCTCTTGGTCGCGGCACTCTGGGCTGGCTTCCGGAAGGCCTGATTTCCCTCGCGAGTTGCCTATGGCATGATGGTTGCCGCAGTGCAGCATGAGAGATTCCGATGAAACGCGAGCGCAACATCGTTCCAGTCCGTGAGCAGGAGAACTGGACGGCGTCTTCATGGCGCCAGAAGCCCGCCGTGCAGCAGCCAACGTATGAGGATGCGGGTGCACTCAGTTCCGCACTTGCCCAGTTAGGCGAGTTGCCACCATTGGTGACATCCTGGGAAATTCTTGCCCTTCGCGGCCTCCTCGCCGACGCGGCCGAGGGCAAGCGATTTCTGCTTCAGGGCGGAGATTGCGCCGAGAGCTTCGACGATTGCACGTCTCCGCTGATCTCCAATCGTCTAAAGGTCATGTTGCAGATGAGTCTCGTGCTTACGCATGGACTGAAATTGCCCATCGTTCGCGTGGGCCGCTTTGCCGGTCAGTACGCCAAGCCGCGATCGACCGATTCGGAAACCCGCGATGGCGTCACCCTGCCGTGCTATCGCGGCGATATCGTCAATGGGCCTGCCTTCGACGTTGAATCGCGCCGTGCGGACCCGCGCCGTCTGATTAAGGGGCATGCACGCTCGGCGATGACGATGAATTTTGTGCGAGCCCTGATCGATGGTGGTTTCGCAGACTTGCATCACCCGGAGTATTGGGATTTGGCCTGGGTCGAGCATTCTCCGTTGCAAGGCGAATACCGCCAGATGGTTGAGTCGATCGGCAACTCGCTGCGTTTCATGGAGACGCTTGCCGGAAGCTCCGTCGGCGAATTCCAGCGGGTTGATTTCCATACTTCCCACGAAGCGCTCCTGCTGCACTATGAGGAGGCTCTGACACGACAGGTTCCGCGGCATTGGGGTTGGTTCAATCTCTCAACGCACTTCCCGTGGATTGGAATGCGCACGGCGGATATCGATGGTGCCCATGTCGAATACTGTCGTGGCATACGCAACCCGATCGGAGTGAAAGTGGGTGTGTCAACACAACCTGATCAATTGATGCGTTTGATCGATGTGCTCGACCCGGACAACGAGCCCGGACGCCTCACCTTGATTCATCGCATGGGTGCCAAGCATGTGGGCAAGACGTTGCCGCCACTATTGATGGCGGTTAAAGCGGCAGGTCGGAAAGTGCTCTGGTGCTGTGATCCGATGCATGGCAACACCGAATCGGTCGGCAACGGGATCAAGACACGGCGATTCGAGAATATTCGCGATGAGCTCGATCAGGCCTTTGATATCCATTCCGAGGTCGGCACTCGCCTCGGTGGAGTACATCTGGAACTGACAGGTGAGAATGTCACCGAATGCATGGGTGGTGCGCGTGATTTGACCGAGACGGATCTCTCGCGGGCTTACAAGTCAACGGTTGATCCGCGACTCAACTACGAGCAATCGCTGGAACTTGCCATGCTTATCGTGCGCAAGCGTGGTGACGTGGGCTGAGCGAGCTATGCCTCGTATCTTGTCTCGGAGTCAGAACACGATCAGGCAGGATGTTTCGGCCAGCGCGAATCCAATCAACATGGCCACGATGACATCACTCGGATAGTGAAGTCCAAGTACAACGCGTGAGGCTGCGATCAACAGGGTTA